>JARIDB010000184.1 GCA_029257045.1 Clostridium sp. | reverse complement strand
GCTACAACTTCATTGTTTTGAGATAATAATATAGCATTTGATAAACCTACGTATCCTGTTCCTGCAACTGCGATTTTCATAAATTCTCCCCCATCCTATGATGCATTTTTATCTCCAAATAATACTTTCACTGTTTTTAATATAAGTTTTATATCAAGTAAAAAGCTCTTTTCATTTACATATTTAACGTCTAATTCCATCCACTCTTCAAAGTCTATATTGTTTCTACCTGATACCTGCCAGTAGCAAGTAAGCCCAGGTTTAACTTCTAGCCTTTTTGTCATCCATGTCTCAAACTGTTCAACTTCCTTTGGAAGGCTTGGCCTAGGTCCAACAATACTCATATCACCCTTTAGTATGTTAACTAACTGTGGCAATTCATCTATACTTGTTTTTCTAATGAACTTTCCTACCTTAGTTACTCTTGGATCTTCTTTTATTTTAAACATAGGTCCTGACATTTCATTTTGTTTTGTTAGTTTTGCTTTTAATTCTTCAGCATTTATTACCATAGACCTAAACTTATACATTTTGAATTCTTCTCCATATTGTCCTATTCTTTTTTGACTAAAAATCACCTTCCCCTTAGATTCTAATCTTATAGCTATTGCTACTATTAATAACATAGGGCTTAAGAAAATAATTCCTAATAAACAACCTATTATGTCTATTAATCTTTTTGCTATTATATATATTTTGTTTTCATCTCTAGTTATTACTTCCTGATTAATCTCTAAATGAAGATTGTCCAATTTATTTATTACCCCCTTTATACCTTTTAATCTATCTAAATAAACTAAATATACCTTTTTTTTCTTTAAACAACTTACTATTTATATCAATATTTTTATTATATATAATACATTCATTATTACTTTTTAATTTTTCTAAGTAATCTCTATCTTTAAATCCTTCTATGAAAGCTTCCATATTAGGAGTTCTTTTTTCATCTCTATGGGCATCTGAGCCAAAACCTGAGTAAATTTTACTATTTATATACTTTTCCGCTAAGCTTTTTACTTCTTTTCCAAAGTCCCCAGTTAAACTACCTGCATTTAGCTGAAAAAAATACCCCTCTTTTATAAACTCATTTATCAAAGAAGGATTTTTTATAAATCTTATATATCTCTCCGGATGAGCAATTACTGGGGTTATCCCTTTTAATTGTAATTCATATAAATTTGTTATTACTTCTTCTATATTAAAATCTCTCATATTAAACTCAATTAACATATACCTTGAGTTATTAATTGTTCCAATAAGGTTATTATTATAATTTTCTAAAATATTATCTGTATAATAAACTTCTTGGCCAGGGAACACTTCAATATCTAATTTTTCTTCTTTTATTAGTTCTTCTACTTTTTTAATTTCTCTTTTTATATCTTCTATAGAATTTTCATAGTGTCCGGGCAAAAAGTGAGGAGTAGACACTATTTTCTTAGTTCCACCCCTAATTGCTAACTTTAACATATTTAAGGTCATTTCTCTTGATTTTGATCCATCATCTATTCCCCAAATTACATGAGAATGCAAATCTACCATAGTATCTCCTTCCTGGCATTGAACACTTAGTGAGGCATTAATTGCTTAGTGAATACGAGTGATAACGAAGTATAAACTTAGCAATTAAGCCCATCTACTGAAGCTTGTCTGAAGTAGATGTTCATTAAGCAAACAGTAAAGGCTGAACTTAGTGTGAAAGCCCATCTACCGTAGGTAGATGTTCCTTTAGTTTAATAGTAAACATATAATGTTTTGTGTTGACTTGGAGTACATGCGACGGAATAAACAAAACATTATATGTTTACTTTTCTCCGTAGTAATAGTAATATTTATTTCTTGAATTATCTATTCCATTTAAAACTGTTCCAATTATATTGGCATTTACCTTCTTTAAAAGGTTTATAGCATTTTGAACAGAATCTTTTTTTGTTTTTTCTGCTTTTACTACTAATATTGTTCCATCTGCTTTAGTAGCTAGAATTTGTGAGTCTGTAACTGCTTGAATTGGTGGTGTATCTAAAACTATATAATCAAATTTTGTTTTTAAATCTTCTAATAAA
>JARIDB010000053.1 GCA_029257045.1 Clostridium sp. | reverse complement strand
GGAATTTTTAATGTCATAACAAGACCTGCATTACCTTTACTTAATAATATATCTTCATGAGTATCAAATTTACTTTTTAATGAATTAGATAATTGAACTCTTAGTGGTTTATAATCTAATCCCCCTCCAGCTATTTCTATTTGAAGCCTTGCATATTCATTAAATAAAACATTTATTCTTTCCATTTGACTATATGTTAAAAGATACTCTAGACTTTCTTCTTCTGAAATGATTTTAGTTATTATTTCTGCAATTGTTCGCCCTTTAACAATAGTACTATTTGAATCTATATATAACATTTTATTTATTTCTTCTATTAACTTAGCTAAATATTCATTTTTCTCTTTAAGTATCTTTAAAATCTCTGTGTACATACAAACCTCCTATAGTAAATATAATTAATATTTATTTAAATACAAAGGAAAGCATATACCATGCTTTCCTTATATTAATTTTATAGAGCTAATAGTAATTCTAAATACTTTTTAACTATTCCTCTCTGTAACTTCTCATGATAAATTTGATTATTATAATTTCTTAAGCATCCATAACAACTTGTCTCTTCTCCACATTCACAAATCGAAACCCTTTCATATGCCTTTTGTAATACATTTCTAAAATTACTTGATATCTTTTTAACATGGCCTGCCCCTCCAGCTGCCTCATCAAACAATATTAGAGATGGTTTTGATATAGTTAAATTATTGTAATATAAACATCCATTAATATCATTTCTAACAATATCAAATTCATCACAAGCTCCCTCTATAATTGAAAACAGCAAGCTATACCATAAATTTTCATTCATATCCCCAAGAATAGGTAAGTCTATCTTTAATACATCTGTATTAAATTGATGGCCTAAATCAACATTATAAAGATAATCATTTGCACAGGTATTATTAAATTTATTTTTATGCTCAGACTTTTCATTTTTTTTAGGAATATCAGAAGTTGCAAACCCACAGTACTTACAAACTCTAAATCCTAAATTGTTAAATGCGGAGTTAATTAATAGTAATCTTCCCATTGGTGAATATTTATAACCTACTTCGTGTCCATTTATTTTGAAAATCTTTTGTATTACTTCTTTTTCTTGATATTTATCAAGCTTTTCAAAATCCTCAAATGTTACACTACTAGAATAAAACCTTTTTGGCTTATTATCTCCTGTTGCTTTCGGTGTATCAACATTAGTTGAAAATCCAAATTCAGGTTTTATAAACTTTCTAATCCTTAATTCCTCAC
>JARIDB010000055.1 GCA_029257045.1 Clostridium sp. | reverse complement strand
GCTTATTCCGTCGCTACGCTCCAAGTAATCGCAAACCTTTATATGTTCACTATTAACGAAGGATGAAATTATAATAACTTTATCCTATGGATAAGTTATTATAATTTCCTATAAAATAAAAAACTCTAACGTCTTTATTTGACGTTAGAGTTTTTTTAATTCAAAATTGAAAGTTAATACTAAGCCATAATTATTAATTTTCTTCTATATTGTTATTTTGATTTTTATATCTTCTATCTATTTCTCTTGTAAGATATTCTCTAAGTCCTTCTGATTTTTCTTTTAGTCTCTTCTTTGCAAAAAGTTTTTGAAGTAGTAGTGAACCCTTAGTTATTATATTACTAGCTTCTTGTTTTTCTAAAATCAATATTTCTGTTTCCTCTTCTGAAACTTTTTTAAATTCATACCTTGTAATGTACTTATCACCTTCTATTGTGTTAGTTACTTCATATAATTCATCTTTTTCATATTCAGTAATTTCTGTTAACATTTCTATTTTTCTTTGACGAACTTGTTTAACAACTTTTTTATAAGTAGTTTCTTTTGGATTACTTTTGTTAAACTTAGGCAACTCTATTTTATTCAAATCTATAAATGCTTTAAATACCTTATCAATTGAATGATTTATTATTATGCTTGTCTTATATCCCATATCTTTATCTCCTTATTATGTTTTTATTCAAAAATTATATTATCACAATTTTCATAAACTTTATCCAAATCACTATTTTTTGTAATTACCCATCCTAAAATTGGTGTACCACTTTTCTTTAGTGATGTAACAATTCCTTTAGGTAGCTCCTCTTCCTTATAAGCTATAAAGGCTGGTCTACTTTTAAAATTCAAAAGTAAGTTCCTAAGAATAAATTTTTCATAAAACTTTAAATTAGAATCTTCATATCCCCCAGCTAATTGCCCTCTTGGTATTTCATTTGCATTATTTTTAAACCATTCTAAAACAAAGGGATTAAAGGCTTGAATTGCATATTCTCCTTTATATTCTTTAAGTTCTTTATATAATAATTCTTCAAGGTCTCCAACTTTTCCTTCATTTTTAATCTCTATAAGAAGTGGAGTTTTTCCATCTACTAGTTTAAAAACTTCTTGAAGTGTTGGAATTTTTTCTTCTGTATTAAATAAACTTATTTTTTTTAAATCTTCGTACCTTACATTGGCTAATTCCTCATCTAATCCGGTAACTCTTTTTAAGTTATAATCGTGATAAACCATAATTATTTTATCTTTACTTAATTGCACATCAAGTTCTATGGTATATCCTTCCTTAATAGCTTCTTCAAAAGCCTTTAAAGAGTTTTCTGGTATATCTTTGTTATTGTGTATTCCTCTATGAGCTATTTTCTTTTCTATTATCCAGTTTAATCTACCATCAGTAATAGGCTTAGTTTTGGTCATTAAAACTCTGGCCCAAGAAAATATAACTATAAGAGCTACAAATGTAATTGAAATAATCTTTTTTTTCATATATGTCTCCTTATAAACTCTTTATCATAACTTATCTATTTAAATTATAACATTTACATATAAATAAAAATAGTGGATACTAAATAAAGAATCCACTGTTTTTATTTATATTCTATATAACTTTTTCTAATGTTTTTCTTATTTCAATAATAAATTCTTTTGAATTTACAACTTTAATATTTTCCAACTCAGAAAGAATAGCTAAATCCTTTGTCATAAAACCATTATCTATAGTTTTAATGCAAGCTTCTTCTAATTTATTTGCAAAATTAATAAGTCTCTCATTATTATCAAGTTCTCCTCTTTTTCTTAAAGCACCTGACCAAGCAAAAATAGTTGCTATTGAATTTGTTGAAGTTTCTTTTCCTTCTAAATGTCTGTAATAATGCCTTTGGACAGTTCCATGGGATGCTTCATATTCATAATATCCTTCAGGAGATACTAAAACTGAAGTCATCATTGCAAGAGAACCAAAGGCTGTTGCTATCATATCACTCATTACATCTCCGTCATAATTTTTGCACGCCCAAATGTACCCACCCTTAGATTTTATTACTCTTGCTACTGCATCATCTATTAATGTATAGAAATATTCTATATTTAATTTTTCAAACTTTTCTTTATATTCATTTTCATAAATTCCCTTGAATATATCTTTAAAAGTATGATCATATTTTTTTGAAATTGTATCTTTACTAGAAAACCATAAATCTTGTTTAGTATCTATAGCAAAATTAAAGGAACTTCTTGCAAAGCTTTCTATAGAATCATTTAAATTATGCATTCCAAGAACTATTCCGTCTGTTTTAAAATTATGGATTAATTCTCTTTTTTCTTCTCCAGCTTCATTAGTTAATACTAATTCCACCTTAGCAGGTCCTTTAACCTTCATTTCTACGTCTTTATAAATATCTCCATAAGCATGTCTTGCTATAGTTATTGGCTTTTCCCAATTCTTTACGTAAGGTTTTATTGAGTTTACTATTATTGGTGCCCTAAATACAGTGCCATCCAATATTGCTCTTATTGTTCCATTAGGGCTTTTCCACATTTCTTTTAAATTATATTCTTTGACTCTTTCAGCATTAGGTGTTATTGTTGCACACTTAACCCCAACTCCGTATTTTTTTATAGCTTCTGCCGCTTCAAAGGTAACTTTATCATCAGTTTCATTTCTGTATTCTAAACCTAAATCATAATATTCTGTGTTAAGCTCTATAAAAGGATTTAATAATTCTTCCTTTATAATATTCCAAATAACCCTTGTCATTTCATCTCCATTCATTTCAACTAATGGTGTTTCCATTTTTATTTTATTCATATATCGCACCCCAATCCGATTTTATCTAAGATAATTATACAATAAGTGAATTGCCATTACAAATATCTTTCATATTTAAATTCAAAAAAAGAGAGTCTCCTCTCTTTTTATTTATCGATTTCTTCATAT
>JARIDB010000082.1 GCA_029257045.1 Clostridium sp. | reverse complement strand
CTTATTATTTCTGTTCAATTTTCAAAGACCATTGCCTTATATCAAAACTTATTATTTTAATATTATAGGCTTACCTCTTCATTAGAAGAAGTTCCTCTGAAGACTAGCTATATAGCCAGTTTTCATTATTTTTATTTGTCACCCTTAAGCGACTTCATTATCTTAACACCTCTTTGAAATCTTGTCAACATCTATTGAAAAGTTTTTTTATTCTTAATTTCTTAAGAACCTTTAAAGAGGACTTTTTTATATTATCATCATTAATTATTATTGTCAATTACTTTTATTTAAATTTAATTATATATAAATTATATTTTATTATAAGTAAAAAAGGTGCTTAATTTAATCAAGCACCTCTATCTATATATATATTATTTCCCATGTCCTAATGTTTCAAGTATTATAAGTGCTGTGTCCTCTATAGCCCTTTGTGTTACATCTATTGTCTTACATCCAAGTCTTTTCATTAATTTATCTGCAAACTCGAATTCTTCTAAAATCCTTGCATCTCCTGCATATTCAATTCCATTAGGTATTCTATGAAACTTATCTAATCTCTTCTTTCTAATTTCTATAAGTTGAAGTGGATTAATTACTAATCCAAAAATCTTTTTTCTATCAATTTTAAATATTTCTTCTGGAATTTTCACTTCTGGCATAAGAGGTATATTTATGGCCTTTATACCCTTATTAGCTAAATACATTGATAATGGCGTTTTTGAAGTTCTTGATAACCCTACCAAAATTACATCTGCATTCTTTAATCCTCTATAATCTTTGCTGTCATCATATTGCATAGCAAATTCCATAGCTTCAATTCTCTTAAAATAAACTTCATCAGTCTTCCACATAGCCCCTGGATTGTTATCAGGCATCTTATTTAGTATGCTTGATGCAACATTTAAAATTGGTCCTAATACATTTACAACTGATATATTATTTTCAATACATTTTTGAGTAAGATATTCTCTTACATTAACAGTTATTATTGTTGATACTATCATCTTATCTTTTTCATTTGTAACTTCAATCATAACATCTTCAACATCTTCTAAGGTTTTAACATAAGGTAACCTAATAACCTCTACTTCTCCTTTAAACTGACTAGCTGCTGCTAAAGCAACTTGTTGAGCTGTCTCTCCGATAGAATCAGAAATAGCATAAATTTTCAACATTTGTATCCTCCCATATTCTTTTTTTCTCAATAACTTATTCACATAGTTTTAAATTTAAATATTTTCCATTTAATTATAGCAATATTTAAATTTAATTGTTATTCTTATATTAATTTATTTTGTTAATATATAAACTTTTATACTTTAGGAGGTAACAATGAATAATAGATTTAACAAAGATAAAATACTTACTATCTCAATACTTCCATTAATGTGGTTAATATATTTTGTTTTTGAAATAGTAACAGGAAGAGTCAAAGACATTTATACATTCATAACTAATTTATCATTAGTTTTACTTTTTGCCCTAGCAGGATATATTATATACATAGTTTCTAAGAATTATTCAAGTGGTTTTCATCGAAAGGTAGTATTTAAAATCTTTCTTATTTTGATGATTATAGATCAAGGAATTAAAATTATAATTAATAGATTCTTCTTTAATGACTTTTATGAGTTAATTAGAGATTTTCTATATTTTGATCCTATAATAAATACAAAGGGTTCTTGGCTAAATGCAAGATTTAATTTTGGCGTTGGTTTTATCACATTAATAATTATTAATATAATCGCTTTGTTTTTATTTTTAGAAGTGTATAGATATTATTTATCAAAAAACCCAAAAAGCTTTTGGGTTGATTCATCTTTCATATTTCTAACAGCTGGAGGCCTATGCTCTCTTATAGATAAAGTATTCTATGGTGGAAGTTTAGATTTTATAGGTATAAGTAATTTATTTATAGCTGATATAAAAGATATATATATAAATATTGGCCTATTGTTTTTTATAATGTTTATATATAAGGCTGGCTATTTAAACGAAGATGATACTTCATTAAAAGAAGATATTAAATCGATAAAATCTTTTTTTATTTTTATAAAAAAGGATTTATTTAAAAAGTAATTAAAAGAAGAAGAAGATAAAATATCTCCTTCTTCCTTTTTTATATAATACTAAGCAAGTTTTCATAAAAAAATCACTTCATTATACAATGAAGTGATTGGTGGCTTACCCGGGAATCGAACCCGGTACACCTTGATTAAAAGTCAAGTGCTCTACCTAATGAGCTAGTAAACCATAATGGCTGGGATAGCAGGATTCGAACCTACGAATACCACAGTCAAAGTGTGGTGCCTTACCGCTTGGCGATATCCCAACAATGGGGTGAACGATGGGACTCGAACCCACGACATCTAGTGCCACAAACTAGCGCTCTACCAACTGAACTACGCTCACCATTTTTGGTGCGTCATCGGGGGTTCGAACCCCGGACACCCTGATTAAGAGTCAGGTGCTCTACCAACTGAGCTAATAACGCATATGGTGCGTGTTAAGAGATTTGAACTCCTGGCCCACGCCTTAGAAGGGCGTTGCTCTATCCAGCTGAGCTAAACACGCATATGGAGCGGGTGATGAGAATCGAACTCACATAACTTGCTTGGAAGGCAAGGGCTTTACCACTAAGCTACACCCGCATATTAAATTAAAAGTGGTCGGGGTGACAGGGATTGAACCTGCGACCTCATGGTCCCAAACCACGCGCGCTCCCACCTGCGCCACACCCCGATATGGTGCGTGTTAAGAGATTTGAACTCCTGGCCCACGCCTTAGAAGGGCGTTGCTCTATCCAGCTGAGCTAAACACGCATATTTTTTTAAGAACATTGACTATTTTACATTGTCCTTCAATAGTTGTCAAGTTTTTTTAATTTTTTTGGAGCGGGTGATGAGAATCGAACTCACATAACTTGCTTGGAAGGCAAGGGCTTTACCACTAAGCTACACCCGCTTGTAAAATTAAAAATGGTCGGGGTGACAGGGATCGAACCTGCGACTTCATGGTCCCAAACCATGCGCGCTACCACCTGCGCTACACCCCGCTGAAAATTTTATCTGTCAGCGACAATGTTTATTCTACAATATCATTAGCAATCCGTCAATAGATTTTTTCAAAAAATAATATGTCTATTAGCAATTAAAAGAATTCCTTAGAAATACTATTCTATCTTTTTCTTATGACGGATTTTTAGATATTATTATATTTCCTGTATGAATATATTTACCTTGTTCTCATCTAGTATTTCTATTATACCTATCGTTTTCTTTTTACCACCATAGGGTAATGAAATACTTCCAGGATTCATTATAGTTATCCCTTGATCTTTATCTATAATAGCTTTATGTGAATGGCCAAACAATACTATAGATGCATCTACTTCCCTCCCCCTATAAGCAATGCTATGATATTCATTTTTAACATTATATCTATGTCCATGTGTCATAAATATTTTAACCCCATAAAATTCTAGTAATCTTTCCTGAGGATATATACAATTCATATCACAATTTCCACAAACTGCATATACCTCCCCTTTAAAAGAATCTTTAAGTATCTCTACATCTGGCGCTCCATCTCCACAGTGTAAAATAACATCCGCATCTTCTATATAAGTCCTAATAACTTCCACTGATCTTTCATCATAATGAGAGTCACTCATAACAACAATCTTCATAAAATCCTCCTATAAAAGTTCCTCTATAGTTTTCTTCATTTTTTCTAATGCTATTCCTCTATGAGAAATTTTATTTTTTTCTTCCATAGTCATTTCAGAAAACGTCTTTCTGAAAGGCTCGTAATAAAATAAAGGGTCATATCCAAATCCATCTACGCCTTTTTCTTCTTTCAATATATAGCCCTCTACAGATCCTGTTACTCCTCTATAATTATTATATTCATTTATTAAAGCTAATTGGCAAATAAACCTAGCTCTTCTATTCTCATAAGGAATATTCTTCAACTTCAAAAGAAGCTTTTTATTATTATTTTTATCATTTCCGTGTTCTCCTGCATATCTTGCAGAATAAACTCCTGGTTCATTATTCAAAAATGCTACCTCTAATCCTGAATCATCAGCAATTACCATAAAGTTACTTTCTTTTCTTCTTATTAGTTCTTCATATATTTCGCTACATTTTTTCTTAGCATTCTCTTCAAATGTTTTTCCATCTTCTACTACATCAATATCTATACCCATTTCTTTTAAAGAAAATACTTCTATATTAATATCTTTAAGCAAGATTTTCATTTCTTCTATTTTACCATTATTATTACTAGCCAATATAAGCTTTTTCATATTAGTTTTGTCCTCCTGTTCCAATCCACAAAGCCTCCATTTTTAAGGTATCCTTTTGTATTTGTACCATTTGCTTTATTCCCTTTTCAGCTAGATCTAACAGTTCATTTAATTCTTTTCTATTAAAAGGTGCTTCTTCACCAGTTCCTTGAATTTCTATAAACTCCATTTCATCTGTAGCTATAACATTCATATCTACCTTTGCCTTAGAATCTTCTTCATAACATAAGTCTAGTATCTTTTCATCTTTTAAGATTCCAACACTAGTAGCACTTACGAAACTTCTAATAGGATAGACATTAAAAGGCTTTTCTTTATGAAGTTTATTTACAGCATCTACTAAAGCTACAAAAGCTCCTGTTATAGATGTAGTTCTTGTACCACCATCTGCTTGTATAACATCACAATCTATCCATATAGTCTTTTCTCCTAAAGCTTTTAAATCCATGACTGACCTTAAAGCTCTACCTATAAGTCTTTGTATTTCCATGGTTCTACCATCTATTTTTAACCTTGCTATATCTCTAACCTTTCTTGTACCTGTTGATCTAGGTAGCATATTATATTCTGCTGTAATCCAACCTTCTCCCTTTCCTTTTAAAAAGGGTGGAACTTTATCTTCAATTGAAGCTGTACATAATACCTTAGTATCACCAACTTCTATTAAAACTGAACCTTCAGCATATTTTGTATATCCTCTTGTTATCTTAGTTGTTCTAACTTGATCATTTTTTCTTCCATCTATTCTCATTAAAATCCCTCCATTTTTAATATTATAAAAATTTTATGCACTTTTTCACTATTAGCTTCATATTATTAATATAAGGATTAATGAAGAGGTGAAAAATTTGCGATATATAGGTCCATTTTTTAGAATGAATAAACTATCACCAACAGAAATTAACGGCCAACTTTTTCACTTATCAAAAGAGGCCATAAGGACACTTGTCCTTGAATCTAAATGTGGTGTAGTTGATTCAATTAAAAACTATAAAAAAACATCTTCTACCATTGATATTACCACAAGGAGTAACTTTTCTCCACTACTATGCATGTATAGAAAGTCTTCTCCTAACTACATTCATAGTAAGAACTACAATGGTTTTGATGAAGATTCCTTTAGAAAGGATATCTCTCCAGCAACTAACGCTTTAATGACTGCAAACATAATAAACTTAAGTACTTATTATTCACGATTTAAAGATGTTGATGAAAAATTATATACTTATTCCAAAGTATATAAAAGACTTGCTAAAGAGCAATTAAATTTTTATTCAGAACATCTAAGAAATCCTGAAGGTGTTTTTATTGAAAAGAAAAACCTTGCTGAAAATAATTACAAAGGTTTTAATCTTACTGATAAAAACAATAAATTCAAGTTTTCAGATCAAGCCTTTATGATGGCTTCTTATAATCTATATTCAGAGATTTTTGCAAATGATCAGATTTCTAATGATTATAATAAATTTTCTTTAGAGATTTTACAAGCGCTTATTGATTTCAAAGAAAAAATATACGAAAGTTCTTTTGAAGAAATATTAAAAACCTTAATGGCTATAAACATTTTTTACAGTCAATCTGAAAATTATGATGCAAAAACCTTAATAATTGATTTAACAGATTATTTAATTAACAAATTTGATGAGAAAAACTATTATGTTGATTCTTTAGATTTTTCTTCTTTATTTGCAATTAATCTAATTTTATCTTATAGGAATACACATATTATTGCCTTTAAAGATAAATCAAAAGAAATTGTTAGAAAATTAGTTTCCCTATATGATAATGATAAAGAAGTATTCTTAAAACTATCTAGTAAAAAGGAACTGAAATATTCATCCTTTGATATTGTTTTTTATTTTCTAGCTTTAGATTTATATTATATTGAATTTAAGGAAGAAAATAATCATAAAAACATTCTCTCTTCTTTATATAGAAAATACTTTATAAATTCTGGCTTAGTTAGTAGTTGGCCCGAAGCACCAACTTTAGATGAAGCAGAAAGATATAGAAGTTTAACCTTAAAATCTGAAGATATGATTGAAGAAAGCTTTTTTAGAATGCCTACCACTTTAACACCTTTAAGTTTAGGGATTGCACCTATATTTAATAGAAGTGTTAACTACTCAAAGAAAAAAGATGACTTCTCTGTTGGTAGTTCATCCTTTGATAGCCTTAAAAATATGTTTATACATCAATCAATTATCTTCTTGTTTAAAGATGAGTTTTTAAAAGAAACTACCTTAACAGAAATAAATAGAAAAGCAGACCCTAAAAACCTTAATAACCCATCTATAAAAATTAACAAAGAAAACCTATATAAAGAATGTACTGATAATATTAAAGAAACTCAAAGTAAAAAAGAAGATTCTGATGATGATATTAATGAAAATGATTTAAAAATCGTAGAGGAAGAAGTTACCGAAGTTCCAAATCCTATTCTTCCTGAAACATTACCTTAAAGAAAATAAAAGATTATAAGGGCTTATAAAAAAAGCCTTTATGATCTTTTATTTATTTCAATATTCTCACTCTAAGTTTAATATAGTTTTGATTTTGATTATTTTAAACTTAATTGACTAAAATCTATATTTTTATTGCCATCAAACCCTATATCTTTAATTTCCTTTTTTATAGCTATGTTATCATTATAAAATCCTAAAGGTAAAAATCTGTAAGTATTAAATATATCTTCTTCTATAATTTTAAACGCATCTTCTTTTTCTTCTTCTATTAATAACTTATCTACTTTTTCCTTTTGATCTTTTGTCAATAACTTATAAAATCTATTATATGTTTCTTCATCTTCAAAATTATTCAAATTACCTTCTATTAAAGCAACTGTATAATAACTTGAATTATTCAAATCATTTATTTCTCCCTTTGATATGAGTTTGTAATCTAAATATATTTCTGTATTTTCTTTAAACCAATTAACTATATATTCACAAACCTCCTTATTTTGACTTCTCATTTCCGCAACCAAAGTAATATCTTTCATATTACCTTTTTCTTTATATTCATTACTTATAACTTTTCTAGCTTGCATCTTTAATATATCATCTTTATCTGATCTTCTATAACTACCTTCTGAAAGCTCTATAAATATATTGTTTTCTGTTTGATATTCTTCCATGGACTTATTAATCAACCCATATATATTCTTTTTATCATCTATAGATAACTCTTCATTATTTGGATTAAAGCCTAAATATATACCCTCATTAGATTCAGTAGTAATTAACCTATTTTCACTATTTAGTCTGTTTAGTTGGCTTTTAGGTGGATTAATAACTATATCTCTTCCACCTATTTCAAATGCAGCCATAGCTAGTTCTTCTTCTTCACCAATAACTATCTTTATATTCTCTAAAAGCTTTGTATCAGCTTTTTTATTTTTTACTAATGTAACATCTGAAGAATTAAATTCTTTTATGCTATAGTAACCAGAATATATTAGTTTATCATATGTTTTATCTATGTTATCCCAAAGCAAAACATTTTTTCTTAATCTATATTGAGGTTTTGTTAATTCTTTTATAAAATTATCATCTTTTGAATTTAGTCTAAAAATTATACTATCCTCTTTAATACTCATTCCTACATTTTCATTAAAGGAACCTATTCCTTGTCTAAAAGATTTAGCTCAATATATATTTAAAATTGCTTTAATATTTTCTTCTTTTTCTTCTGTAATAATTTCTCTGAAAAAGGCCATAATATCCTTAGGGGTTATAACGCTTCCGTCGCTCCAGTAAATATCTTTTTTTATTTTAAATACATATTCTAATCCGTCATCATTAACATCAACAGAATCTGATAAAGAAGGATTAATATTCTTATCTTTATCTATTTCTACTAATCCTTTGCTAGTAGCACATATAATATCTTGAACTCTTTCATCTAAATTTCCTACAATAATTAAATTAGTTGGAACTTCTGCTACAGAATAAGTGAAGATATCTTTAACTTTAGGAGTATCTTTATTTACTACATCTATAAATCCAACTAAAAATGAAACTGTCATAATAGTTATTAATGACAGTATTATTAACTTTCTCATTTAATCAACTCCTTCTATACCTTTTTTTAAAATTATAGCCATTTACTAATAATTTTAATCTTTAATTTTTAATATAAATTCTTAATCCATTTTATTATTTTAATTTTTACTATGATATACTTATTTATATATTTAATAGGAGGTATTAATATGGATTTTGCTCTTAATGTTCTTCAAATAATTTTTTATTCTATTGGGTCTATTTTTATGGTTTCTTTCACTATAATAGGAATTTGGGGGTTTATTTTATATATTAAAAACTCTAGAAATATGAGATTACAAAACTATATATTAGAAAAGATATATCAATCCATCAGTACAAAGAATACTCTTTCTCTAAGTTCCAATAAAGAAACTTTTGAAAAAGACTTAGCAATTTTAAGCGAAATAACAGAAGATTAAAGGGTCTGCCAAAGACAGACCCCTAATGTATAATATAAACTTTTTAATTGTTTAATATCATCTTATACTTTTTAAAATCAATTTTATAAGCAGAGATATTTTTCATTATTACTACTACTTCATTTTCACTATTCATTACATCAACATATACTCTTGAGTTTTTCATAAAATATTTTATTATATTATTTATTAGATTTTCATAAACTCTAATAGTTTTTCTTCCATCTAAAAATAATATTGATTTTTCTTCTGGCCACTTAATTATAATATCTAAATTAGATTGATTAATCTTTTCTTCTAATTCACCTATAATTTGTCTTAATAAAGAAACAATATTTAATTCTTACCTCTCAAGCTCATATTACCAGAAACAACTTTAGAAGCTTCAAATAAGTCTTCAATTAATATTTTTAATCTTTTAGATTTCATATCTAATACTTCTAAATATCTTTTTCTATTTTCATCAGTTATATTTTTTTCTTTTAAAAGACTAATATAATTAATTATAAAAGTAAGAGGGGTTTTAAAATCATGAGAAACATTAGTGATTTTTTCACTTTTCACTTTTTCTTTTCTTAATTCAATAGTAGTTCGAGTTCCATCAAGATTAGGCATCATTATATCCATAATTATTAAATGAATATCTTCTTCTCTTGCAATTTTTAATGCTTGAATTCCATCATAAGATTTAAAAACATGGTATCCTTCATTTAGAAGATATATTTCTATGGCTTCTGTAATCTCTTTATCATCATCTACTACTAAAATATTATGTTTACTCATATCTTCCCCCTAAGTTTTATATGATGTCTAGCCACTATAACACTCCAATCCTCTGCAAGATTGGAGATAATAGTGGCATAATAACCCTAGACTAGGTACCCCTTGAGGGTGTAAGTTCAACTTAGATTCAGTGGGATATCAAACTCCTACCGAATCTAAGTTTTACTTTATATACATCATAGTGTCAGTAACTTCCTATACTAATAATGGTATTATCAATAAATTACAAAGTTAGTATCAAAATTATTAAGGAATTCTTAATAAAGTAAATTATAATACCTATCTATAGAATTCTTAAAATCTAATATATCTATATTTCTACCTATTCTTAATGATTCTTTCCCTTCTATAAATAAAATTACAAGAGGTAATGTAAAAACATCATATTTAGCTGCTATTTCTTTTTCCTCTACTCCGTTAATCTCTATAAAATTAACTTCTTTATAATCTACTAATATCTTATTAATCTTCCTTTTAATAACCTCACAAGCTCCACATGTTGCACCACTAAAATATAGTATTGTAATTTTACTTTTCAATATTTCTTTTTCCATCTTTTCCTCCTAATGCTTTATTTTTATTTTATAATATTATAACATTATTAAAATATTTTTTAATATTTTTAACTTCTTTTTATTTTTTAATATTTTTCAACATTTTTGAAATACTAGTATAGAGGTGATTAAAATGAAAAAGACATATGCAATTTTATTAGCATCAACTTTATCTATATTTTCTTTTGTAGGAATTCTACCTACTACTATTGCAAGTAGTAGTACTCTAAATATCGATGGTAAATTTGTTCTTATTCCACTACCATATTCCTATGATGCCCTTGAACCTTATATTGATAAAAGGACCATGGAAATTCATCACGATAAACATGAGCAGGCTTATGTTGATAATTTAAATAAGGCTCTTATTAACTACCCAGAATTGTATTCTAAGACTACTGAAGAAATGTTAAAAAACTTAGATACAATCCCAGATGATATTAAGCAGAAAGTTATAAATAACGCTGGTGGAGTATATAACCATGAATTCTTTTGGAGTATTATGTCTCCTAAGCATAATCAAAAACCTTCTGGTGAGCTTTTAAAAGCTATTGATAGTACCTTTGGTTCTTTTGATAACTTTAAGAAATTATTTGCTGAAAATGCCTTATCTAGGTTTGGCTCAGGATGCGCATGGCTTGTAAAAGATAGTAATAATAAACTTTCTATTATTACAACAGCTAATCAAGATAGTCCTATTTCTAATAATCTAACTCCAATTATAGGATTAGATGTTTGGGAACATGCTTATTATTTAAAATATCAAAATAAGCGTAATGAATATATAGATAATTGGTGGAATGTAGTTAATTGGGAACAAGCTGAAAAAAATTATAGTAAATAAAACATAATTACTTATTAAATAACTAAAAATTCAAACGGATCTGTTACAACTTATTTTTTGTTGCAACAGATCCATTTTTAAAATTAAAATATTGTATTTTGTTCTTCTTTATCAAATAAATGAATTTTATTTGGATTAATTCCAAATTTAATTTCATCTCCAAGCTTACAATCAGCACCAGATCTTGACTTTATAATAAAGTTTGCATGATCCTTTTTAATGTGAATATATGTTTCAGCTCCTAAGTTCTCTTTAAGTTCAACTGTTCCTGTAAATGTAACAACTTCAGGACTAGCAAGTTCTTCTTCACTATGAAGTATATTTTCTGGTCTTATACCAACTATAACTTCTATGTTTTCTGCCTTCTTTTCTTTTAATCTATTTATTTTATCATCAGGAATTTCAACTAACTTATCAAATATTTTAACAAAGTGCTTTCCATCTTTAACTGAGTTTTCTCCATAAGTCATATTCATTTGAGGACTTCCAATGAATCCTGCTACGAAAAGATTTACTGGATTATTATATATCTCATTTGGAGATGCAACTTGTTGTATAATTCCATCTTTCATAACAACTATTCTTGTTCCTAAAGTCATAGCTTCAGTTTGATCATGAGTAACATATATAAATGTAGTATTTAATTCATTGTATAATTTAGAAATTTCTATTCTCATTTGAACTCTAAGTTTAGCATCTAAGTTTGATAATGGCTCGTCCATTAAGAATACCTTAGGCTTTCTAACTATAGCTCTTCCCATAGCAACTCTTTGTCTTTGTCCACCTGATAAAGCCTTTGGCTTTCTATCTAATAAATGTTCTATATCAAGAATTTTCGCAGCATCTCTAACTTTTTTATCAATTTCTTGTTTTGGTAACTTTTTTATTTTTAATCCAAATGCCATGTTTTCATAAACTGTCATATGAGGATATAAAGCATAGTTTTGGAATACCATTGCTATATCTCTATCCTTAGGAGCAACATCATTAACTAACTTTCCATCAATGTATAATTCTCCCCCTGATATTTCTTCAAGTCCAGCTATCATTCTTAATGTTGTTGATTTACCACATCCTGATGGTCCAACAAAAACTATAAACTCTCTATCTTCAATCTCTAAGCTAAAATTATCTACTGCCTTAAAACCATTATCGTAAATTTTGTCAATATTTTTTAAACTTAAACCTGCCATCTTTTTCTCCTCCAATATTTATTAATAAAATGCTAATGGATTAACTCTTTTTATAAAACCTATAAGTTTATCATCCATCGCTAATTTTAATACCATAAAACCTTTTGTTGTTTTTACTTTTACAATATCTTTTTCAATATTTATATCATCTAAACATAAATTTACTATACTTTTATCTTTTAAATTATTTATATCAGCTTTTTTCACACTAGATATATCTCTTATATTAAAGCTTACCATTTCTTTTCTTTTACTTTTATTCATTATCTTATAAATTGACATATCATATGAAGTTAACTCATATTCATATTCAACTATTATCTTTCTTCTTAAGAAAAATAAAGTTATATATATTACTATAAATAAAATAGTAAATTCGAAGAATAATGTTATTAAGGAAATTGCAGCCAATATCAATATTATCATTGATGCCTTTTTTAGTTTGCTTTCTATAACTTCATATTCTCTAGTTTGAAATTGTTCATAAAAACATTCCAAAAACCAACCCTCCTATATCGTTTACAATCTCTATATTTATAATTATATTTCCTTTCTAGATATTTTCAATAATAATATGGTTTTAAATTTCCTTTTCATAACTTATAACTAATAAATATTAAATTTAGTTGTGTAATGTTACAAATATATTAAAGTTTAGGATTATATACAAGTTTATAATAACAATTATTATTTTCTATTCTAATTACTTCGTATCCATCATCTATTTTATTAAAAAATACCATGTCTTTATTTATGTTTTTATCATATATATCCTGAATATATTGATTTATTTTATCAAAGTCCACATCCTTTGTTTCTACTAGAATATTTCTAAATTCATTTAGCTTTGATCCTTTAAAATTAAATTTTTGGTCTCCATTAGCTATTGATGCTTTATAAGTTATCTCTGAAAAATTATCCTCCCCTCCGATAATACCTAATTCTACATTTAATATATCTTCATCAGTGAAGTAACTTACCGTTTCTGCTCCAGCTTCTTTTAAGCTTTGTAATAATTCTGGTATATTATCCTTATAGCTCATCCTACTAATTCTATGTTCTATCGGCTCCACAAATATTATTTCTAATGAATTATTTATACAAAAATCTTTAACTAACTTAATTGCTTCTGAATATTTCTGTACCATTGTACTATTTCTTATATCTAAATTAATAATATTATCAGAATTATCTACAATATCAATTTTATATTTGTCATATACAATATTTTTCATATCACTGTTATTCTGAACTACTTCCTTTACAGTATTATCCTTAACTACCGCCTCTACACTAGGTTCCTTTTCCATAGGTAAATCAACTGCTTTTTCCTTATGACATCCTACTAAGGATATACTTAATGCTAATAGCAACATAATTCTTTTTAATCTCATATCAACTCCCCTTTCTCACCTTCCATTATTTGTATTGTAACCTTAGATTTACATTTTTTCAATCTTTAGCATTACAAAATACGGAAAATAATACTGAGCCATATAACATAAAAGGATATCCGTTTGGATATCCTTTATATTCACAATATAAGAAGAGTAAGTCTTATACTTTATACTCTTTAATCGTAACTACTACGAATTTTTCTTAATATAAATTCTTAATGTCTTAATTAGTAAATAGATTATATATACTGGTAACCCAATGATAACTACCATAACGCTATATTAACAAAATCATTATCTCTCCCCTATATAACTAACCTTAATTCATTCTAAATTATTGTGGTACATCTTATATCAAAATATAGTTCATAATATGCTTTATATCTTGTAACTAAAAAAAATTGGCGAAGATAATAATATTTGTGTGTAATGGGTATAACGTGAGAAAGAAAAGCTAGAACCTCCACACAGGGGCTGAACAAGCTTTTCTCCCAGATTACACCACTAAATTCACTTATATTAATATAAACTTAAAGAGAAAATAAAGGGGTATAACTAAGCTATCTGGCTAATAGAGTGTACTACTTTATTTTCTTTGATTTAGATTTGCATATTAAGTGAATTTATCAACTATCTTACTTTTACAACAGAAAGTCTGTGTAATGCCCTTGTGGACATAATATAGTTTATTAGATTATCAGTATTTTCATCAAAATCTACAATTATGACAGCATCAAACTCTAATCCCTTTGCATAATAAGATGGTATTATAACTTTTCCGCCCTTATATACTACATTGCTATTATCAAAAGAAGCTATTTTAGTATATTTTTTAAGTTCTGTTGATATTTCTGTAAGATCCAGCTTATTCTTTGTTATAACTGCTATATTTTCATAATTTTCTTCATCGTAATCTTCAAGCAAATTTAATATAACATCAATTAAATCTTCTTTATCATCTTTTGGCACTACTGTTTCAAGAACATCAAATTCTCCTTTTCTAACGAAAGGAACTACTGAATTTTCATTTAAGAAGTTATTTGCATATTCCATAATCTGATAAGTTGACCTATAGCTTTTGTTAAGTTCAAACAATTTAAAGAAGCCTCCAAATAATTCTTTTAATCTTAACATAGCAGGGATTTCATCTGGTTTTATAAGTCTTTGATTTGAATCTCCAACTATAGTATAGCTATTACATCCTGTAATTTCTTTTAAAACAATAAACTGTAACATGCTATAATCTTGTGCTTCATCAATTACTATATGTTTAATTTCTCTCTCGGCTTTCTTTCCGTCTAATTTAATCATTAAATATAAAATAGCTGGTAAATCTAGATAAGAAATTTCTTCTACATTTAATAATCTTTTATAAATATTCAGAGCATTTTCATTATGAATCCATTTTTCTATTTTTTCTTTAGTATTCATAACTTCTCTTATTATTTCTCTTATTTTTATTTTTCTTTTAAATTCTATGTTATTTTCTTCAATTGCTAAATCTTCTGGTTCTACTTTTGAAATTGCTTCTTTAGCTTTTTGATTTAATTCCCTTACTTTTTCATCTCTTTTATCCCTAACTTTTGATATAAGAATCCTTTTTACTTTTTGGCTTCTTCTAAATAAAGGCATATATTTATAATGAATTTCAAATAATTCTTCTATTTCCTTTAAGGAAACTATTTCTTCCCCCATAAATGTTATAGGTTCAATTTCAAAATAATTATTTTCTATATCCTTTATATGATTATCTAAACAGTCTATAAATTCCTTTGAAGATTTGTACCTTATTTCTTCTATTACTTCCTCTTCTCCTTGAAAAAACTTTTCTAAATATAAATTAATATCCTTAACATTTTCAGTTAATCCTATTTCATTAATTGCAAAAGACAAGAAGGTTTCATTCATAACAGCTGTTTCACCTAAAGTTGGAAGAACTTCTGATATATAATCCATAAATATATCATTAGGACCCAAGATTAAAACCTTATCCGTAAGTTTATCTCTAAAGTTATATAATAAATAGGCTATTCTATGAAGAGCAATGGTTGTTTTTCCAGAACCTGCTACTCCATTAACTACCATTACCTTATTTCTTTCAGCTCTTATTATTTCATCTTGTTCTTTTTGTATAGTTGTAATTATATCCTTTAACTTTTCTCCTGAATTTGAGGATAATACTTTTTGTAATATTTCATCTTGAATATTTAAATCTGAATCAAAATAACCTTCAAGCTTTGCTTTCTTTATCATAAGCTGTCTTCTTGCTTCTATTTCAACATCAATTTCCCCTATAGGTCCACTATAGCTTGTTTCTCCTACTAATCCCTTGTAAAATAATGAAGCAACTGGAGCTCTCCAATCTACTATTAACGGTTCATAACTCTCTTCTTTTGTTAATCCATATCTACCTACATATATTTCTTCTGAATATCCATCATCTATAAATCTAACTTTACCAAAGTAAGGCGACTCCTTTAACTTAACAAATTCTGAAAGCCTTTTATCTATAGTCTTATAAGATTCTTCCTTTACATACCTTTCATGATCAAAATATTCTATAAGTTTATCTTCATCATCTTTATATTCCTCAATATACCTTTTCCTTTGATCTAAAATATAATCTACCACTTGTTTTCTTTTATCTATATATTTTAAAGTTTCTTCATTAAGTTCTTTTATCGTATTTTCTAAATTTCTTTCTTCTTTTAGTAATTCAAATTTTTCCAAGAGTATTCCCCCTTTGATTTTATAATTTTTATTAAGAAAGAGTGTAGTTAAAAATTATACCACACTCTATTTATATTATTCTATAAAACTTCTTCCACTTTATTTTCTAAAGGTTTATCTTTAGAATCTTCAGTACATATTATTTCCTTATTAGGGTCTGTGTTTTCTTCTTTTAATTTCTTACATTTCTTTGCTTTTAATTCAGGATACTTTTTATAAATAAAGTCCATAAATTCATCACCAAATATTGTTTCTTTCTCAAGTAAGTACTCTGAAATTTCATCTAGTAAGTCCCTATTTTCATTTAATAATTTTCTACTACTTTCATGGCAAGTTTTTATTATATTTAAAACTTCACTATCTATTAATGTTGAAGTTTCTTCACTACAATTCCTAGCTGGTCTTCCATCTAAATATCTATTTTGTACTGACTCTAAAGCCATCATATCAAATTTATCTGTCATACCATAAACTGTTACCATACTTCTTGCTGTTTGAGTAGCTCTTTCTATATCATTTGATGCACCAGTAGAAACTAAGTTAAATACCTCTTCTTCCGCAGACCTACCGCCTAACATAACCATTATTTGATTTATAAGTTCATCTTTAGAAACTAGGTATTTTTCTTCTTCTGGTAATTGCATTGTATATCCTAAAGCACCCATAGTTCTTGGTACTATTGTAATTTTATGTACCGGATCTGCTCCTTCTAATAAGGCTGCTACTAATGCATGACCTACTTCATGGAAAGCTACAATTCTCTTTTCTTTAGGAGATAGTATTCTATCTTTCTTTTCTTTACCGGCTATTATAACTTCAACAGCTTCTCTTAAATCTTCTTGCATAACAAATTCTCTATTATGCTTTACGGCGCTTAAAGCTCCTTCATTTACCATATTAGCTAAATCTGCCCCTACTGCTCCAGGAGTACTTTTTGCAATTTCTCTAAGGTCTACGTCCTCACCTAATTTAACTCCTTTAACATGAACTTTTAATATATCGATTCTACCTTTTAAATCAGGTCTATCAACAATTACTCTTCTATCAAATCTACCCGGTCTTAATAATGCCTTATCTAAGATTTCAGGTCTGTTTGTTGCACCTAAAACTACAACAGCTTTTGAAGAATCGAAACCATCCATTTGGGTTAATAATTGATTTAACGTTTGTTCTCTTTCATCATTAGTTTGTAATTGAGAATCCCTGCTTTTACCTATAGAATCAATTTCATCTATAAATATAATACATGGAGCATTTTTTTCTGCTTCTTCAAATAAATCTCTTACTTTAGCCGCTCCCATACCTGCAAACATTTCTACAAAGTTTGAACCTGATATAGATAAAAATGGTACATTAGCTTCTCCAGCTACAGCTTTTGCAAGTAAAGTTTTACCTGTTCCTGGCGGTCCTACAAGTAAAGCTCCCTTAGGTAATTTTGCGCCTATACTTTTATACTTTTCTGCATGGTTTAAATAATCTATTATTTCTTTTAATGATTCTTTAGCTTCATCTTGACCAGCAACATCATCAAAAGTTATTTTTATATCACTTTCTTTATAAACTTTAGCGTTGCTTTTTCCAAGTTTCATCATAGGCCCACCGCCCATTTTTCTACTCATTTTCCCTAAGAAGAATTTAAATATAAAATAAAAAGCTAATGGCATTATTAACCAAGTAAAAATAAGCTCTGTTATAAATGAATTTTCAATTTTTTCTCCTGAAAAATCAATGTTATTTTCTTTTAAAAATGTTACTAAATTATCATCATTTACATTTACAGTATATAAAACTTTACCCTGAATAAAGTCTTTGTTATCCTCTTTAGGATATATCTTAATTTCACTAGAAGATATTAAAACTTTATCTACTGTGTTATCCTCTACCATAGTTATAAATTCGCTATAACTAACTTGATCTGTAGTCATCATGTTTCTAGTATATGTACCTATATATATAAATAAAAATGCTACTATAACATATATAAGTGTATATTTTCTTCTTTTCTTTTTATTTTCTTCTGTGTTTTTATTTTCCATACTTTTTCCTTTCTATTTTATCCATCCAATTTGATTTAATGGATAAACTTTAAGCTTTGCTTTCCCTGTTATATCTTCTCCATCTATGTATGGATTAACCCAATACCTAGAATCTTGTGACTCTTTTCTATTATCTCCCAAAAAGAAATACTTACCTTCTGGAACTTCATATTCTCCGCTTAGTTGATCCTTTTTTCCAAGATATCTTTCTTCTAACTTTTCTCCATTTACATATACTATTCCCTCTTCAATTTTAACTTTATCTCCTGGCAATCCTATAAGTCTCTTAATTAAAGATTTTTCATATTCTTCAGAATAAAATACAATTATCTCGCCTCTTTGTAACTTTTCTAAATTATATAATCTAGTTACAAATAATCTATCATCAACATTCAGTGTCGGAATCATTGATCCTGAAGGTATCAAAACCTTAAACATTATAAATTTATTTATGATAATAGCTAAAATTATTGCAGATATTATTGGAATTATCCACTCTGATAAAAAGCTTCCTTTTTCATTATTATCTTTTTTGATTTCTTTATCGTTAACTTTTCCCTCTTCACTAATCATTCTTCCCATAACCCCTTTAACATATCATTAATCACTCTTTTTCTATCCTCAGTTTCTTCTTTGTCTATATAATAAATATTATCTTTTTTTATTAATATCTCGCCTTCTTTGACTTCTCCTATTATATCATTTTTATTTACATTAATTAAAGTATCATTTTCTGTTTCCAATATAGCATAATCGCCTTCAATTCTATCAACTATATATTTAAAAACTTTCATTTTTTTTTAAGCTCCTTCATTCAATTTAAGTCTATTTGATATTTTAGTATACCATAATAATATGAACTTTAGATTAACTATTTATAATAAAAATTGAACTGAATGATTAATTTTAAACTCCCTATAAAATAAAGGACAAAGACTATTAATCTTTGTCTAAAATCCAAGTTATTTTTCATCTCTATACTTGTCCATCAAATCTCCCATAACTTCTCCTGATGGTGCTGGTGTATAAGTAATAGCATTAGCTCCAGCTTCTATTGTTTTCCTTACACTTTCTTCTGTTGGACCACCTGTAGCTATTATAGGAAAATTAGGATACTTATCTCTTATTTTTCTAACTATTTCAGGAGTATCTTTTCCACCTGATACATTTAAAATTGTAGCTCCAGCTTCTATTCTTTCTTCTGCATTTTCACATTCTGAGACTATAGTAACTATAACTGGAATATCTATAGTTTCTCTTATCTTTCTAACTACATCATTTGATGTAGGAGCATTAACAACTACTCCCATCGCACCTTTAAATTCTGCATCTAACGCAAGATTTATAACTCTTTTACCTTGAGTTATACCCCCCCCAACGCCACAAAAAACAGGAACATCAGCTGCCATAACTAGAGCTTGTGTAATTAGGGGTTGAGGAGTGAAAGGATAAACAGCTATTATTGCATCTGCATTTGTATTTCTTATTATTGCTACATCTGTTGTAAATAATAAAGACTTTATTCTTTTTCCAAATATTTTAATCCCTGTACAATCTCTAATACAGGATGGAACCTCTACTACATGGCTTCTTAATATGCCTTTTATTTCTGGTACTAGCTTTTGTTTTTTAGTCTCCATACAGACTCCCCCTATTATTTATATAATAATTTTATGATTTTTATTTTAATTCTTTTACTTTTCAAATATAATACTATTATACTACTTAATTTCTATTCTTTGTAATATATAAATTTTATAGAAAACTTATTTTAAAAGCAATATATTTATTTAATTTAAAATAAATAGATACTATTAACTAAATCTAAGCAGAGAGGTGATTCTTATTAAACTTACAAGATTTTATCCCCCCTACATTTTTTTATTGGTTATCTATGGAGCATTTATTATAATAGCCTTTATAATAGACTCGCCAAAAGAAATTATTTTAGGCCTTAAGGAAATCATTATAAGCCCAGATATCTTAATTACAGATTACGTTGAACTTGGAGGCATCGGTGCTTCTTTAGTAAATTCTGGACTAACAAGTATTTTCTCAATATTAATACTTGTTATAAACAAAATCAAACCAAATGGAGCTACTATTATGTCATTATGGCTTATGACTGGCTTTGCATTTTTTGGAAAGAATATTTTGAACATATGGCCAATTATAATAGGTGTATTTATTTATTCTGAATATCAAAAAGAACCATTTCTTAATTATTCCTTAGTCGCACTACTTTCAACTACACTTGCCCCAGCAGTTAGTCAATTAGCTTACACAAACCACTTTTCATCAAAATTTATAGCCATATTAATAGGTTATGGTCTTGGTATTTTAATAGGATTTATTATAGCTCCTATTTCATCTCATGTTTTAAAATCCCATAGTGGTTTTAACTTATACAACGTTGGCTTTGCTGGAGGATTACTCGCAACAATCTTTATGTCCTTATTTAGACTTTTTGGAATTAAATTCGAAAGTAGATTAATATGGCATACTGGTTCAAACTTATTTTTTTCTATTCTTATTTTTTCTATATGCTTTCTTTTAATTTTTGTTGGACTTTATCATAATCCTCATCCTAAAGAAAATTTAAAGTCTATTTTAAAAGAACCTGGAAGATTAGTTACAGATTACTATTTACTTTTTGGTGAAACTTGCTATATTAATATGGGGATGTTAGGTATCTTATCTACTACTTTAGTATTAATATTAGGTGCAGATTTGAACGGTCCTACAATTTCTGGTATATTTACTATAATTGGTTTTGGAGCTTTAGGAAAGCATCTTAGGAATGTTATTCCAATCTTAATTGGTGCTATTCTTTGTGGCTTTATAAGTGAAAGTTCTATAACTTCTCCTTCTATAATAATATCAGTATTATTTTCTACTGCTCTTGCTCCAATTGCAGGTAAGTATGGATACTTTATTGGTATAATAGCTGGATTCCTACACGTTTCTACAGTTGTAAACGTTGGATATCTTCATGGAGGATTAAATTTATATAATAATGGCTTAGCTGCAGGATTTGTAGCCATGGTTTTAATACCTGTAGTAAATATATTAAAAAAGGAGAGTTAATTTATGAAATTTAAGTTTGAAAAAAACCTTAAAATAATTAATGAACTAATGACTTACCTTCATAAATTAGGCTCTAATGATATTCATGTAAATATGTGTATAGAAGAAGATTCTACTATATTTATTTTATGGGGAAAAACCCCTGATTTAAACGAAGAAAACCTTAATATTTTAGTAAATGCATTAAATATACAAAGGCAACATGAAATTGAAGAATATTATTGGAACCTATTAGGCGAATATGAAACAGATAATCAGCTATCAATAATTGGAATGATGATTGATAAAGCAGAAGTTACTTTTAATGACAATATATTAAATATTAAACTTCAGAGAATGGATTAATTTCTTTCACTACCCAAAGAGGCTATTACAAAATAAAAAGCATTTGCTTTTTATTTTGTAATAGCCTCTTAATAATTAATATTTCTAATATTCTTTTTTATTATTCCTTACTTCTATTAATTTTTTTACAACTCTAGTACCTATTTTATCTTCCTTCATTTCTTCTAAAGCCTCACATAACTTAATCCATCCCATACTCTCTACTTCTGTTGACTTTTCTATTTCGCCTTCTAAATATTCAGCCATGAAAGTTATCATAAGAATTTCTTTATCTTTCACATAATCACTACCTAAATATTGAAGATCTTTGATAACAATACCTGCTTCTTCCTTAACTTCTCTAATAACAGCTTCTTCAGCATTTTCATTATTAGATACATAACCAGATAATAAAACCTTAGAATCCTTAAATATGTAACTTTGTTTAAGTAAAAGAATTTCATCCTCTTTAAATATAGCTACCATAATACATGGCTTAGGTGTGTCAAAAAACATAACATCATCACTAGAACAATAAGGTACTCCACCTTCATCCCAACTATATTTTTCTTCTAACTTAATACCACATAAAGGACAAAACTTATATTTCATAATACACCTCTTAAAATAATCTTATTTCTAATATAGATACTAACTAATTATAATATTATATCAACTATATCATTAATTTCAATCTTGTCTTTTTCAACTATACAATTATAAACCATTATATCAACATTATTTTCCTTAGCAAGTTTTAAGGCTTCTGCAAATTTAGGATCTCTTTCATAATTTGCTTCAAAGGAAAATACATTTTCTATTTGTATTAAAAATAAAACTCCAGCTTTATAACCTTGTCTTTTAGCTTCTATTAACTCTAATAAATGTTTTGTACCCCTTTCAGTTGGAGCATCTGGAAACTTACATCTTCCATCCTTCTCAAGAGTAACCCCCTTTACTTCTAAATAGTATATTTCACTCTCATCTTCATTAGATAACTTGAAATCAAACCTACTTTTACCAAAGGTTTTTTCTTTTTCTATTTTAATATATTTTTCAAGCCCTTTAACTTTCTTATTAATTAAAGCCTCATTAACCACCTTATTTGGTATCTGTGAATCTATATTTATTAATATATCATCTTTAAAGGCAGCTATTAAATCGAAATTAGTTTTTCTTGTAGGATTTAATTCTTCCCTTAAATAAACCTTAGTTCCTTCTTTTAATATTTCTCTGCACCTACCAGTATTAGGAACATGAACTATTATCTCTTTATCTTTAAACAAAACATTTGCATTAAATCTATTTGGTCTATTAATAAACGTTGCTTCATAAATATTTTTATCAAATTTCATATAAATCTCCTTAGAACACACCTTATTTTCTATAATTACTAAATATTTAAACAAATTTCTACAAAATACTTATCCACAAAGTATACATTTTCTATCTTTATCCACAGGACTTTCATATTTAATCCTTAGTTTTACTTGTTTTATAGCATTTTAAAGGAGTTATCCACATAATTTATCCACATTTTGTACAAACTGTTTATAACTTTTTTTCCATCATAAATTTATTAATTTCTACACTATTCATTATACTACATATTACTTTATTCTTCTTCAAAAAACATTATATTGTTACAAACATACATTCATTGCATATATGTTGTGTCAATAGTTTTTTTAAGTTGTCAACAGATTTTCGATAGTTGTCCACATTTTGTGGATAACTTTCCACACTCTTAACACCTATTTATTTATTTTATGATAATAATCTCTTTAAAAATAATTTAATCCCAGTAGGTCTCTTAATTTACCTTACCGGGATATTTAAACTTTATTTTACTGTTGGCAATGAACTTAAATTATTATTTTCATCTTGATCTGGAAGACTTCTTAAATACTCTTCTCCATTTTTAGAAACTGAAACACCAACTCCAGATATCTGTGAATCTTTAGCCATCTTCACGCCTTCTTCTTTTGATATTCTTCCACCATTTGAAAGTTCATATCCAACTATTTCTCCAGATTCCTTAATCAAAGCTTTTATAGATTGTGCATTGTTATTTGGTGGAGATACTACTTTATTTATGTTTTTAGGTAATCCACCAATCATATTGTCATTTATATTGTCCATGATAAAACCTCCTATAATTTTAATGTTATTATTCCCAATTAAATCTCTTTAATACCATTTGGTTTTTTAATACTATGAATTTCTTAAGTATTTACATCTTAGTTCTTTCCTATTATAGGAGAAATTAAAAAGGCTTAAGTATAAAAACACTTAAGCCTTTTTGATATTAATAATTTTCTACAAATACTTCAAAGTATGATTGTGGATGTAAACAAGCTGGACATAATTTTGGAGCTTCTTCACCTTCATATATATATCCACAGTTAAGACATTTCCATAAAACTGATTCGTCCTTCTTAAATACTTTCCCATTCTCAACGTTTTCAAGAAGTTTATTGTATCTTCTTTCATGTCTATTTTCCACTTCTGTAATTTTATCATAAGCTGCTGCTATTTCAGGAAATCCTTCTTCTCTAGCAACTCTTGCAAACTCTGGATAATCTTTTGACCATTCTTCATGCTCTCCAGCAGCTGCTGATCTTAAGTTAGTTGCAGTATCTTGAGATAAGGCAACTGGATATGCTGCATTTATTTCTATTTGCTCTCCTTGGAAATCTTGTATTAAGAACTTATGAAACCTTTTTGCATGCTCTTTTTCCTGTTCTGCTGTTTCAATAAATATATTGGCAATTTGTAAGAACCCTTGCTTTTTAGCAACACTTGCATAATAAGTATATCTTGTTCTAGCTTGAGATTCACCTGCAAAAGACTTCATTAAGTTTTCTGCCGTTTTAGTTCCTTTTAAACTCTTCATTTTACCACACTCCTATATTATATATTATTTACTTAACCATAATACAATTATATTACAAGTATAGTAACTTATCAAATTTTGATTAATAAATATTGCTTTTTTTTTATTTATTTTGCTTCTTCTAAGTTTTTCTTCAATAAAGCTAGAACAGTCATCCCTACTACAGATCCAACAACTAGTGCTATAAAATATCCAAAAGGATTAGTTATAACTGGTAATACAAATATTCCTCCATGAGGTGCTCTTAATGCACAACCAAAGAACATTGATAAAGCTCCAGCTACTGCTGATCCAACTACGCAAGATGGTATAACCCTAAGTGGGTCTGCTGCTGCAAAAGGTATAGCCCCTTCAGTTATAAATGATAATCCCATAATGTAATTTGTTAAACCTGATTGTCTTTCCTTTTTTGTAAACTTCTTTTTAAAGAAAGTAGTACTTAAAGCTATTGCAAGTGGAGGTACCATACCACCTACCATTACTGCTGCCATAATTTCAAATTGTCCATTTGCTAATGATGCTGTTCCAAATACGTATGCTGCCTTATTAATTGGACCTCCCATATCAATAGCCATCATTCCACCTAAAACTGCTCCTAGTAAAATCTTGCTACCGCTTCCCATTCCATTTAGGAAATTATTCATAGCATTATTTATTGCTGATACAGGTGGATTTACTGCAAATACAATTATTACTCCTATTAATAATATTCCAAGTAAAGGATAAATTAATACAGGTTTTATTCCTTCTAATGCATCTGGTAAACCTTTGCAAACTTTCTTTAAGAAAAGTACTAAATAGCCTGCTATAAATCCTGCAAGTAATGCTCCTAAGAAACCTGAGCCTCCTGCATTAGCTAGTGCTCCTCCTACAAATCCTACCGCTAAGGCCGGTCTATCACCTATACTCATTGCAATATATCCTGCTAATATAGGTAACATAAATCCAAATGCTGTTCCACCTATGTTTTTAAAGAAAGCTGCTAGTGGAGTGTTTATTCCAAAATTACCTGGATCTATGCTATAGTCATCAAATAAAAATGCTAAAGCTATTAATATTCCTCCCCCAATAACAAAAGGAAGCATATGAGAAACACCATTCATTAAATGTTTGTATATTTGACGGCCAATCCCTTCTTTTTCTTCCATACTATTATCCCCTTCTACCTTTGAACCATTATGATGATAAACTTTAACATCTTCACCTTTTGCTCTATTTAGTAAATCTTCTGCTTTATGAATAGCATTTGATACCTTTGTTTGTATAACCTTCTTACCATCAAATCTTGCCATTTCAACATTTTTATCTGCTGCAACTATTATACAATCCGCTTCTGATATTTCCTTTGAAGTAAGCATATTTTTTACTCCACCAGAACCATTTGTTTCAACTTTTATTGAAATCCCCATAGACTTTGCCTTTTCTTCTAAGCTCTCTGCTGCCATATAAGTATGAGCAATTCCTGTAGGGCATGCTGTAACAGCCAATATTTCATAAGATTTCTTCACTTTATTATTTTCTTTCTTTAATTTTTCATTTTCAAAGTTATCAATAATACTTAAAAATTCCTCTTCATTTTTAGCTGCTAATAAACTATTTTTAAATTCCTTATTCATTAGCATAGTTGATAATCTTGCTAAAACTTCTAAATGAAGATTGTTTTCTCCACTTGGTGCTGCAATCATAAAGAATAATTTTGCATTCTCTTCATCTAATGAATCATAATCTATACCTTCTTTTAAAACCATAGCAGATAAAGTTGCTTTCTTAACTGACTTTCCTTTACCATGAGGAATTGCTATTCCCTCACCAATTCCGGTTGTACTTAACTTTTCTCTGTCTAAAACTAATTCTTTAAATTCATTTTTACTATTTAAGTTTCCTGTTTTATCAATTAATTCTACTAGTTGATTTAATGCCTCATCCTTATTTTTAACATTAGGATTTATTAATACAGACTGCTTTTCCAATAAATCAGTAATTTTCATTTAAAATCCCCCTCATATAACGTAATACAACAGTTACTTTAACTTTATAACTAAAGTTAAATTATATTACTTATTAATTATTTTAATCGCTTTTAACAATTCTTCTACTTTTTCTCTCTTGGATAACCCTTCTGAAAAAGCACTAGCACTTCCCGTTGCTACTCCCATTGCAAATCCTTCTTTAAAGCTATTATTCTTTAAATATCCTGATATAAATCCAGCTACCATAGAATCTCCAGCTCCCACAGAATTTACAAGTTTTCCTTTTGGAACATTAGCCATTAAAATCTCATCATTTTCATTGACTAATATAGCTCCTTCTCCAGCCCTTGAAACCAAGACATTTCTAGCTCCCATTTTTCTAAGTTCTTTAGCATATTTTATAATATCTTCTTCACCTTTTATTTCTACGTTAAACAATTCAGCTAATTCATTATGATTTGGCTTAATTAAAAATGGTTTATATTTTAATACATTTAATAATAATTCCCCTGTTGCATCTACAATAAATTTAATTCCCTTATTGACTAATCTCTCTAAAATAACCTCATAAATATCCTTTGGCAAAGTTTTTGGAATACTTCCTGCTAAAACTAAAATATCTTCTTTTTTTATATTATCTATTTTCTCATAAAGTTTTTCTAAATCATCTTGTTCAATTTTAGGACCTTGCCCGTTTATTTCTGATTCATCTTTAGATTTTAACTTTACATTAATCCTAGACATCCCCTCCTTTAACTTTATAAAATCAGTTTCACAACCTATAAGCTTAACTCTTCTTTCTATTTCATCTCCAGTAAAACCCGCTATAAATCCAAGAGCTACACTTTTATATCCAAGATTCTTTAATACTATTGAAACATTAATACCTTTTCCGCCTGCATATATTTCTTCATAGGATGTTCTATTAACTTCTCCTAATCTAAAATCATCAACTCTGACTATATAATCTAAAGCTGGATTAAAGGTGATAGAGTATATCATAGTTTTTTCACCTCCAGAATTTCTGCTTTTTTAAGATATTCTTTTTTATCTACTTTTGTTGTTATAATTATTGCTTCATCTATATCTGCAAAAGTTATACAGCTTATGCTATCAAATTTACTTTTATCTGCTAAAACATATGAGTTTCTAGTTCTTTTTAAAGCTTCTTCTTTAACTAAAGCTTCTTTTATATCAGGAGTTGTAAATCCTCTGTAATCTGAAATTCCATTTGTTCCAAAGAACCCTTTTGTAAAATTAAACCTTTTTAGACTATTTATAGCTTCTACTCCAACTATCGCTTCTGTTGCTCCTTTTATTTCTCCACCTAATATATAAGTTTTAAAACCTAAAGTAATAAGCTTTTTAGCTTGATTAATTCCATTTGTTACATAAACCGCATCAAATTCAGTCAAAAAATCAATCATAACACTTGTGGTTGTACCTGAATCTATATATACAAAATCATCCTTTTCAACTAATTTCGCTGCATATTTTGCTATCAGAGTCTTATCATCAATATTTAAAGTCTCTCTTATAGATACAAGATCATCCTTTGTATTGAATTCCCTTTCTAGCAATGTAGCCCCTCCATGAACCTTATTTAATTTACCTTCTTTGTGCATAAAGTTTAAATCTCTTCTTATAGTTGATTCTGATGTATCTAATAATTCTACTAATTCGTTTACATAGACTACAGAGTCAGCTTTAAGTTTATCTAAAATATATTTATGTCTTTCTTCAGTTAACAATAAAATCACTCCCATATTTATAATATAACATTTTTTTGAAGAATTCAAGCACTTTCATTCACTTTCGTTCATAATATTTCATACTATTAAAAAAATAATTCATTTTCGTTCATTATGTAAAATAAAAAAACTTGATTCAAAATGAATTTTAAATCAAGTTTCTTATATAATCAATGGCAAAATATAATTCCTTTTACTTATAATAATATATTATTATACAGCTTATTTTGAAATATTAAAATTTAACAATACATTTTTAACTTCGTTAAAACATCCACCACAACAAGTTGATGCTCCAGTCTTAGTCATAATATCTTCCATAGTAGTTGCTTGTTCTTTTATTATTGCTTCTATTTCACTATAATAAACATTTCTGCATCTACATATCTTTTTATCTTCTGACATAAGATCCTCCTTAAATAATATTGCTTTTTTATTATATACTCAAAAGCCTTAAAAAACAAGAACTTTGTATAATATTAATTATATAATACTAACTATTAAATAAAAAATTATATCCATTTTAGGAATTCTATTTTAGTTCTTGAAAAATATGCATTTAAATGGTACAATAAAATTATCAAATCAAATGATAATACTTATCACTTAGTTTTGTTTTCTAAAAACTTTTTATAGAAAAAGAGGTGCATTTTATATGAAGCAAGAATGGTTAAATTTAAAAGAAGGTTACTGGACAAAATCAATTGATGTTAGAAATTTTATACAACTAAACTACACTCCCTATGAAGGAAATGATAGTTTTCTAAAAGGAGCTACTGACACTACAAAGAAATTATGGGATGAAGTTAGTGTTTTATTAAAAAAAGAAACAGAAAATGGTGGAATATTAGATTTAGATACTGAAACTGTATCTGGAATAAATGAATATAAAGCCGGATATATTGATGAAGCATTTGAAAAAATTGTTGGAGTTCAAACTGATTCTCCATTAAAAAGAGCTGTGATGCCTTATGGCGGAATTAGAATGGCTGAAAATGCAGCAAAATCTTATGGTTATGAAATTAGTCCTAAAATTTCAGAAATCTTTTCTAAATACAGAAAAACTCATAATCAAGGAGTTTTTGATGTTTATACTGATGAAATGAGACTTGCAAGAAAATCAGGTATTATAACTGGTCTTCCTGATGCTTATGGTAGAGGAAGAATTATAGGTGATTATAGAAGAGTTGCTCTTTATGGAGTTGATAGACTTATTGAGGATAAAATTATTCAAAAGAAAAGCCTAGAAGTTAAGACAATGAGTGAAGAAGTTATTAGATTAAGAGAAGAAATCTCTGATCAAATAATTGCTTTAAAAGAATTAAAAGGTCTTGCAAATACTTATGGTTTTGATATATCAAAACCTGCAAATAACTCCAGAGAAGCAATTCAATGGTTATACTTTGGTTTCTTAGGTTCAATAAAAGATCAAAATGGTGCTGCAATGTCTTTAGGTAGAACTTCTACATTCCTAGACATTTATATTGAAAGAGATTTAAAGAATAATCTTATAACAGAGGTCGAAGCTCAAGAATTAATGGATCACTTTGTAATGAAATTAAGACTTGTTAAATTCCTTAGAACTCCTGATTATAATGATTTATTTTCTGGAGATCCTACTTGGGTTACAGAATCAATTGGCGGTATGGGAATAGATGGAAGAACTTTAGTTACTAAAAACTCCTTTAGAGTTTTAAATACTCTTTATACTTTAGGACCATCTCCTGAGCCAAACTTAACAGTTTTATGGTCAACTAGGTTGCCTAAAGGATTTAAGGATTTCTGTTCTAAGATATCTATAGATACAAGCTCTGTACAATATGAAAATGATGATTTAATGGTTCCTTACTGGGGCGATGATTATGCTATAGCTTGTTGTGTTTCTGCAATGAAAGTTGGTAAGCAAATGCAATTCTTCGGCGCTAGAGTTAATTTAGCTAAAACCTTACTTTATTCAATAAATGGTGGCAGAGATGAAAAGTCAAATCTTCAAGTTGGACCAAAGGTAGTTCCAATAGATAGTGAATATTTAGCTTATGAAGATGTTATGGAAAGATTTGATATAATGACAGATTGGTTAGCTAACCTTTATGTTAATACTTTAAATATAATACACTTCATGCATGATAAATATTCTTATGAAAAACTTCAAATGGCACTACATGATAGAGATGTACTTAGAACAATGGCTTGTGGTATAGCAGGACTTTCTGTTTGTGCTGACTCTCTATCAGCTATAAAATATGCTAAGGTTAAACCAATAAGAAATGAAGCTGGGGTAGCTATAGATTTTGAAGTTGAAGGAGATTTCCCTAAATTCGGAAATGATGATGACAGAGTTGATGAAATTGCTATCTATTTAGTTAAAAATATGATGAATAAGATAAGAAAAAATCAAACTTACAGAAATGCTTATCATACTCAATCAGTTTTAACTATAACTTCAAATGTTGTCTATGGTAAAAAGACTGGTACAACTCCTGATGGTAGAAAAGCTGGTGAACCTTTTGCTCCTGGAGCTAATCCAATGCATGGTAGAGATATTAGTGGTTCTTTAGCTTCATTAAATTCTGTTGCTAAATTACCTTATGAAGATTCTCAAGATGGTATTTCTAATACATTCTCAATAATACCAGATGCATTAGGTAAATCCTCAGAAGATAGAATTAATAATTTAAGTGCTTTAATGGATGGATATTTCACTCAAAATGCTCATCATTTAAACGTAAATGTCTTTGATAGAGAAACCTTATTAGATGCTATGGATCATCCAGAATTATATCCTCAATTAACTATTAGAGTTTCTGGTTATGCAGTAAACTTCATTAAGTTAACAAGAGAACAGCAATTAGATGTTATAAATAGAACTTTCCATAAATCAATGTAATTTAAAAAAGGTGAACATATAATAGTTTGCTTATTCCGTCGCTACGCTCCAAGTCATCGCAAACCATTCTATGTTCACTATTAACTGAATGATTAAATTATAATAACTTATCCACAGGATAAAATTATTATAATTTCTAAAGAATAAAAAATGAGCTGTTATGCAACTAAAATTGTGTGACAGCTCATTTTTAAATTTAAATCACATATTCAAAACTAGTATTATCACTTTTTAATTCAAATAGCTTAGTATCTTTTATATAAAATTTAAACTTTGCTTTGCAAGATATATTTTCATAAACAGTTCTAATCATTTCACCATAATTAGGTGCTAATAACTTTTGAGCATAATTTTCTTTTATTTCTATTTCTAATTTATATTTTCCTCTTTTTATTATTAATCCATTTTCATTGTAGGATAATATTCTTACTCCATTATAAGTTGATAATCTATATTCTTTTCCTTCATAAAAAACAACTGCTATACAACCTTTAAATTTAAATTTTGACAGGGGTATATCTGCTATAGAAACCATAATACTAGCTTTTCCCTCTTTAAAATCATTACTTTGAATCCATAAGTAGGATTTTGGAAAAGAACTTCCCCAATCTTTTTCAATATATCCATTTCCATCTTTTATTATTAATTCTTCATTGTTTATATTTAATTTCCCATTAACCTTATGATTAAGACTAATAACTCCATGATTACATTCCATAAATGGAAGTAATGAAAAAGGCCCCATTATATCATACTTAATCGGAGTAATATATTCGTAGTTTAATTCTCCATTTATTACAATATCTTTATGAACTATATCTATTATAACTCCCTTTTCAGTAAATATGTTATTCTTTATTTTAACATTTAATTTATCCTTACTACTTGAAAAATCATTATAATCATACTTTATATAATAAGAATTATTGTCCGTTATAACCTGAATAAACGAATATTTTATACCACTTTTATCTATATTAATACCTGGGATGAATGCAATATTTAGATTTTCATATTGATGTTTGAAATACCACCCTTCGAAAAAACCCCTTTTATTGTATTTCTTCATTAGATTTTAATTCCTTAGTCGCTGGAGAGTTTAATAAATTTCCCTCATACCCAAATCTTGATCCATGGCAAGGGCAATCCCATGCTAAATCATTAGCATCCCATTTTAATTCACATCCCAAATGAGGGCATTTTGTTGAAACTGAATAAATTCTTCCATTATCATCTTTGTAAACTCCAACCTTTTCTCCGTTATAAGTAACAATTCCTCCACTTCCATTACTAATATCCTCGGCTGCCTCAATTGGTATTCTTATTTTTTGAGCTACAAAATTATAAGCTGTATTTCCAACATCTATAAGAGTATTTTTAATAGAAGCTGTTATATCATATCTATCAGGAGAAAATATTTCGTAATAGTCATTAAATGTTTTAGTTATCATATCTGATATTATCATTGAAGCTACCATAGATGAGGTCATCCCCCACTTATTAAAACCAGTAGCTACAAATACATTATTCATTTCTTTAGAATACCTTCCTATATAAGGAATACCATCAGATGTCATACAGTCCTGCGCTGACCATCTATATTTTTCAACAGCGTTAGGATATAGCTTCTTAGTATATTCTATAATTTTATCATAGCTTCCACCTTTTTCATTGCTCCCTGTTCTCCCTGATGAACCTCCTACAAGAAGTAAATTATTATAGCTTCTAAATGAATAACCTTCCTTATTTTCATCTATATACATACCTTTCATATTTGGGACATTTTCAAAAGCAACAACATAAGATCTATCTTGATGCATTCTTAAAAAATAATATCCTGGAGCGTTTATAATTGGAAAATGAGTTGCAACTACAATATATTTTGCTTTAATATTTCCCTTTTCAGTTACTACAATATTATCTTTTATATCTATGGCTTTTGTATTTTCATAGATTCTTAAGTCCTTAGCTATATAATTTAAAAACTTAACTTGATTAAATTGTCCTTGCTTTTTAAACTTCAATCCTTTAGCAATTTTAAAAGGTAATTCAATTTCATCTACTAATTCAGCCTCTATTTCTAACTTTTTAGCAGCCTCATATTCATTTTCAATTTTTACCACATCATCTAAAGTATATATATAAGCATCCTTCTCTTCAAAATCGCAGTATATCTTATTTTTGCTTATTATTTCCTTATACTTTTCTATAGCTGTAGTATTTGCTTTTAAATATTTTTTTGCATTTTCCTCTTTATACTCCTTAATTAATTTATCATAGATTAAGTCATGCTGTATTGTTATTTTTGCTGTAGTATTTAAAGTATTTCCTTCTAGGATTCTTCCTTTTTCTATTACTACAACCTTTAGCCCCTTTTCCTTTAACATATAAGCTGTTAAAAGTCCCGTTATTCCTGCGCCTAAAACAACTACTTCTGTTTCTATGTCTTTATCCAACACTTCTCTTGCTTTAATATTATAACTTTCAGACCATACTGATTTCATTAATATCACCTCATTAGTTATTATTCCAATAATTTAATTAATTAAGCAAAATACTATATTTTATTATGTAAGTTATCATAAAACTAACTTTTCAATTATTTTTAGTAAATTAACATAATTAAAAAATATAAAACTTAAAATAAAAAAACTAGACAATGTCTAGTTCTTAAATCAGTTAAATTTAAACTTTTATTCGAAATTATTTAAATTTAGAAGCTTAAAGCATATCTTAAGAGCACACCTTTCCTGGATTTAAAATATTCTTAGGATCAAATACAGCCTTAATCCCCCTCATAATCTCCAAGTTTTCCTCTGCTAAAGATTCCTTTAAATATTCTTTCTTAGCATAGCCTATTCCATGCTCTCCAGAAACTTGTCCATTAAGTTCCTTTGCTCTATCATACATAAGTTTCATAACTATTTTTAATTTTTCTTGCCATACTTCTTCTGTTAATTTATCTTTTAAAATATAGATATGTAGGTTACCATCTCCTGCATGTCCAAAACTTTTTATTCTTATGTTATATTCTTCTTGTAAGGTATGAGTAAACTTAACAAAACTTGCAACCTTATTTCTTGGAACAACAACATCTACTTCATCCATTTCGCTTGTAGAATTTTTAATAGCTTCAAGAAACGCTCCTCTAGCTGACCATATAGCTTCTTGCCTTTCTTCTGTATCTGATATAAGCACATCTAAAGCTCCTTCAGATAAACATATTTCTGCTACCTTTTCGTAAGACTTTTCTATTTCTTCTTTTGAATTTCCATCGAAAGTTAGTAATAGATACGCATCTGCACTATGGTCTGGAAATTTCTTTCCTAAATATTCTTCTGAAGCTAATATAACTTCCCCTTCCATAAATTCAATAGCTGTTGGTACTGATTTTGACTTTATTATTTTAGGAACAGTTTCAATAGCTCTTTCCAAATCATCAAAAGGTATTAAAAGGCTAATTGCTTTTTTAGGAAGAGGTAATAACTTTAATGTTGCCTTTGTTATTATACCTAAGGTTCCTTCTGAGCCTATAATTAAATCTTTTAAGCTATACCCAGAACTATTTTTAACAACCTTTCCACCCAATGTTAAAACTTCACCCTTTGCTGTTACAACTTCAAGACCTCTTACATAGTCCCTTGTTACTCCATACTTAACAGCTCTCATTCCACCAGCATTAGTACTTATGTTTCCCCCTATAGTAGCTGTTTTTTCTCCTGGATCTGGTGGATAAAACAAGTCATGTTCTTGTACGAATTTACCTATTTCCATAAGTAAAACTCCTGGCTCTAAAGTTAAAGTCAGATTATCTTCATCTATTTCTAATATTTTATTCATTTGGCTTAAATCAATTATTATACCACCCATTAAAGGAACACAAGCTCCAACAAGTCCTGTTCCTGATCCTCTTGCTGTAATTGGAATAGTATTTTCATAAGAATATTTCACTACAGCTGTAACATCTTCTGTTGATAAAGCTATAACAACTAAATCTGGCAATCTTCTAACAAAACCTAATTCATCATGGCTATAATCTTCATTTATATTATCTCCATAAATAACTCTATCATCATCCTTAATTAAATTTCTTATATCTTTAATGTTTTTTTGAGTTAATTTATTATATTGCATTTACTATCCCTCCATTTTTCTTAATTTTATCTATTAACTGAGGTAATATCTCATGTACATCTCCAACTATTCCATAGTGAGCAACCTTAAATATTGGAGCTTTTTCGTCTTTATTTATTGCAAAAATATATTCTGAATTATTCATTCCAGCTGTAAATTGAACAGCACCTGAAACTCCACAAGTTATTATAAGTTTTGGTCTTACTGTTCTTCCACTTAATCCAACTTGCTTACTTCCATCTTCAAGTCCACTTTCTATTAATGGTCTTGTAACTGCAACTTCTCCACCTAAAAGATTAGCTAATTCTTTTATCATAATCATTTCTTTTTCTGTTTTTATAGCTCTACCAGCAACTACTAAAACTTCTGAATCAGAGATACTCTTTTCTTTTTTCTTTGTTTTAACACTCTTAACAACTATATCAGATTTTAATTTCTCCTCAGCTACATTACAAATTACAACTCTTCCTGCTGCTTCTTCTGTTCTTTCTGGTGCTAACATAACTTTATATCTAACTGTTGCAAGCTGTGGTCTTGAATTTGGTGTTATAATTTGAGCCATTATATTTCCACCAAAAGCTGGTCTTATTTGAATTAAATCAGTATTTTCTTTTATATCTAAAACTGTACAATCTGCTGTAAGACCAGTTTTATATCTAGCTGCTATTCTTGGTGCTAATGATCTTCCTAAAGTTGTAGCTCCAACTAATATTACTGATGGTTTAATTTCATCTATAAAATTTTCAAACATAGCTGTATAAGGTTCAATTCTAAAATCATTTAACTCAAAGTCATCATAAACATAAACCTTATCTACTCCATAATGTAAAAGTTCCTTTGCCTTAACCTTTATGTTATTTCCAATAAATATACAATAAACTTCTTGATTAACTTTATTAGCAAGTTCTCTTGCCTTACCAACTAGTTCATAAGTCACTGGATGTATTTCACCTTCCGAATGCTCAACATAAACAGCTATGCCTTTCCATTTACTTTTATCTATTAATTCCTTTTTTTCATCTTCTATGTATTCAACAGCACCCTTCGGTCCTTTATTAACACATATCTTACACATTTTACAGCTTGCATTTATATCTAATTTCCCCTTATTATTTTCTAAAGCACCAAATGGACATATCTTTATTAACTCTTCTATATTCCCAACTTTATCTTGGTTAACTTGTAATTTAGCCATCTTAAATCCCCCTTAAACAAACTTTAATTCTTTTAATTTATTATATATATTTTTAGTTATATCTTCTAAATCCCCATCCCATTTTTCCTTTGACGTATTCGCTTTTGGTGGAAATATTCTTTCAACTTGAGTTGGTGAACCATTAAGTCCATATTTATTTTCATCTTTATCTTCAAGATCTCTTAAAGATAATATTTTTATTTCTCTATCTTTTGAAGCCATTTTCTTTTTATAGGAAGGTAGTCTAGGCTCAAATATATCTTTTTCAACTGTTAATAAACAAGGATAATTCACTTCTACTATATTAAAGGTATTAGGCATGTCCACCTCAACTACTATTGAATATTCTTTAACTTCTACAAGTTTTCTAACATTAGCAACATGAGGTATTCCTAAATATTCAGCCATCTCTGGTCCAACTTGTGCTGTATCTCCATCAGTTGTTTGCTTGCCACAAAATATTAAATCAAAATCTCCCATTTGCTTTACCCCTTGTGATATTGTATAAGATGTTGCTAAAACATCTGCTCCTGCAAACTTTCTATCTGAAATTAGTATTCCACTATCTGCTCCCATTGAAAAAGCTTCTTTTATAACTTCCATGGCTTGAGGAGGTCCCATACTAATTACTTTTATATCTCCACCATGATCTTCTTTGATTTTTATAGCGGTTTCTAAAGCATAAAGATCATATGGATTCATTTTAGTATCTATTCCATCTCTTTTTAATACCCCTGTTTTTTCATCTACTTCTACCTTTGAAGTTCCTGGAACTTGCTTAATACATACTATAGTCCTCATAAATTGCTCTCCTTTAAAACTTTATTTCTTAGTACAATCATTATTATGAAATATACGCACAATATACGTAATTTTGTACTTTAACTTTTATTTATTTTTTCGTACCAATGTTTACGCTTACATTGTAAACCTTTTACTAAATTATGTCTATAATAGTTATTTTTTTATCATAGTTATATAGTTTTAAGATAAAACAAAGTGGTATAGCTCTAATTTAGCATACCACCTTATTTTCTCTAAGTTTATATTCTCATTATAATTAAATTATATCTTAAATCTTCCAGTTAGCTCATCTAAAGCCTCTGAATATCCTCTTAAAGTTTCAGATTGATTAGACATTTCCTGAAGTCCAGCTGATTGTTCTTCTGAAGCTGCACTTACTTCTTCAGTTATTGCTGCTGTTTCTTGTGATACTGCAACAACTTCAGAAATCTTAATTACTACTGTTTCTTTACTATCTGTAATTCTATTTAAAGATTCTTCAACATTATCTATATTGCTCTCTAAAGCTTTTATCCTATTATCAATAATGTTAAATTTATCTTTTGTAATTATTAAGTTCTCCCCAGTTTCTTCATTTAATTTTTGAGTAGTTAAGGTATCTTCCTGCAATTCTTGTATACTTGATTTTATTTCTGATATTACATCATTTATTTCACTAGCAGAGTTTGAAGATTCTTCTGCAAGTTTTCTAACTTCTTCTGCAACAACGGCAAAACCTCGTCCAACTTCTCCAGCTCTTGCCGCCTCAATACTTGCATTTAAAGCTAAAAGATTAGTTTGATCTGTTATATTTTTAATTGTATAAACTATTTGTCCTATTTCTTCTGATTTAGAAGTTAATATATTTACCTTTTTACCTATGTTGTCACTAGCTTCTTTATTTTTTTCATAAGTTCTTGATAAGTTGTCTAAAGCTACTGTTCCTTCTTTTGCAGAAGCTTTTACATCCTTTGATGCGCTTAACATATTCTTAGATTCATTAATAGTTTTATTTATTTCTTCCTCTAAGTTTCCAACTCCACCAGCTGCATCATCAAGTTGCTGTGCTTGATTTGTTGCACCTACAGCAATTTGTTGAACTGAACTTGCAACCTCTTCTCCAACCTTACTTGATTCTCTTATTATTTCAAATAATGAAATAGTTCCTTCTTTAACTTTCCCTGAAGATACTTGTATTCCTGAAATTAAATCTCCTATAGATTCAACTAAAGTATTTAAACCTTCTATCATTGATGATATTTCATTATTATAAATTTTCTTATTTTCTACTTTCCCAGTAAAATCGCCATCTTTAATGTTGTTTAAAGCTTTATCAACTTCTTTTATAGGTTTAATTAATTTATTTATATACCTTGTTGAAAATATTAATATAAGTATTAGGAAAATAATAAGTAATCCCATATTAATAACCATCTTTGATAGAGCTTCTTTTAATAAGCTTGCTTTAGGTATGAAAATAGCTGAAGTTATTCCACTACTTGCATCTACCTTTTTATATCCTAAATATTTTTCCCCATCTATAATTATATCTTTACTTGATAAATCATCCATTAACTGAACTTCTTTAATCCAAGAAACCTCTTCACTTGTTTTTCCAATTAGATTACTATCAGTATTTGCAAGCATAGTTCCTTCTTTACTAATTATAGTAGCTAATGTTCCTTCTAGTACATTTACATCTTTAACTAATAAAGTTAATACCTCTAGATCCCTATCTACAGCTAAAACTCCTTGAATATTTCCACTATCATTTTGAATAGCTCTTGAATAAGTTATTACCTTTTTCCCTGTAACAATGTCTTCATAAGGCTCTGACATTATTGTAGTTTTAGGGGAATTTATTGAAGATTTATACCAATCTCTTGTCCTTGGATCAAAACCTTTTGGCATTTCTTGTTCTGGAGCTAATATAAGCTTTCCATCTTCAATTCCCATATAAGCAAACATAATATCTTCATTTACTTTTTGAAAATTTATAATTACATTTTTAAAAGCATTTATTTTTTCTAATTGCTTGCTTTGTCCTCCATCTGGTTTGTTTATATCTTCCATCATACCTTTAGCTGCTCCATTTAAAGATAAACTCTCTATGTTAAGGAAAATCGCTTTGTTTCTATTTGCTAAAGTATCATTCATTTTATGTACTTCATTTTTTAAGATATTAGAATTAGAATAATCTATATTACTTTTTAATGTAACAAAATTTACTATTCCTGAAATTAATATAGGCAATATTGAAAGTGTAATTATTAAACCTACTAATTCAGATCTCATAAGTTTCTTTTTTGTACCCTTTTCTTTCCCATCTTTTATTGTCTTTTCTTTTTTATTAATTGTTTTAAAAATATTATTTTTCATTTGAACCTCCTAAATAAATTTATCTCAATATCATTTTTATAACCATATGTAAATTTAATTATAAACTATAAATCAGTCAACATAAATATATATTGTTAACTTCTTGTCAATTAGGGTAATATTTTGTTATATTATGAATTTTTCTATAAGATCATTTAACTTTTGTGCCATATAAGCTTGATTTTGAGCTGTTTTTGCTACTTCTTCAATACCTAAAGCGGCTTCATTAATTCCTCTTTTAATATTAGAAGATTTCTCATTTGATATTTCTGCTTGTGATGCCATCCCCTGTATTGCAGAACTTACTTGATTCATTGTAGCTGAAATTTCTTCTGACATTGAAGCAATATTTTCCGACATATTAGAAATAAACCCTGAATCTTTATAATAAGAATCACCAATGTCTATTAGATTTTCTATTTGTGGCTTTATGTTATTTTCCATAAATTTTAAAATTTCCGTACTATTTTCTTTAACATCACCAAAAGCTTTTGTAACTTCAAGAGTTGTTTCTTGAATCTTTATTACCGCCTTTGAAGATTCTTCAGCAAGAGTTCTTACTTCTTCAGCAACTACTGCAAATCCCTTGCCTTGCTCTCCAGCTCTAGCAGCTTCTATTGCTGCATTTAAAGCAAGTAAGTTAGTTTGATTTGATATATCAGATATAGTATCTGCCATAACCTTTATATTCTGAACCACTTCTGCTCTCTTTAATGCCTTTAATATCTTTTTTTCTTGTTCATCATATATAGCATTTGTTTCTATTAACGTCTTTTTGCTATTATCTTTTATTTTCATGGCTCTATTTTTAATATTAAATGCCTTTTCATTACCTTCTAAAGCTTGTCCAGAAAGAACTTGTAAACTTGAATCAACTTCTTCTGCTGAGGCTGTTATTTCTTCAGCACCTGCACTAGCTTCTTCTGCTGCTATAACTATACTTTCTGCAGATCCATCTAAGTCTGCAAGTTTAGCTGTAAGTTCTTCTACCGTTGCTGATAATTCTTCACTTGCTAAAGTTAAACTCTTTGCTTCTCCCATAACTTCTGTTATAAATATACATACCATACTCTGTGCCTCATTTAAAGAAGATGCTGTTTCTCCTAATTCATCTTTTCTATCTAGTAATATAGGTTTAGAGAAGTCTGAATCCTTCATTCTATTTGCAAAATCTTGTATTCCTTTAAGAGGTTTAACAATACTTCTTGATATAAGTTCAGTTACTACTAAGCTTATTATCACAGATATAATAAATATCCATATAAATTTCATTAAATTACTTTTAAAAGCTCTATTATTTTCATCTTTAACTATCTCAACTTGTTTTGAAGTATATTTTGCTAAATCACTTAATCTTCCTTGAAATTCTTCTAAAACTGGTACTGTTTTTTCCATTTCAGCTTGAGCTTCTATCCCTTTGCCTTCTAAAGCCAAATCAAGAACCTTTTTTCTTACATCTCTATATTCTTCTAATAAAGCTTCTATTTCTTTCATAGATATCTTTTGGAACTCATTCATGTCTGAATTTTTATATTTACTGAAGTTTTCATTAGATACTTCTACCGCTCTTTGAATATCTGCTAATTTTTCATTTTGCTTTTCTAAATTTCCTGCATTAAGAATTATGTAGTAGACATCGCTTTCTATCGCTTTTGTTTCAATATTATTTTCCATAAGATATTCTATAGGTAATAGATTATTATTATATATTTCATCTAATTTGCCGTTTGACCTCTTTGAAGCATAAGCCCCAATAAAGGCCACCAGAGCTAATAACAATAATGTTATAGCTGCTACAATAAATATTTTCCCTCTGACTTTTAAATTTTTAAACATAATTTCCTCCTACTTTTGTTAGTTAATTCTAAAAACCTTTTAAAGTAATTAATTAATTTTTTATCTTTTTAGAATATAAATTATTTATCTTTAATAGATCCACATTTAAGATTCCTAACATATTATACTACTAATTTCGACTATAATAGTAAAAAGTTTATTTTTATACCAAATTTTTATATATTTTTTTATTATAATTCATATTTTTATAATACTTGTTATTATATTCAAACCTTTATAGAACCTTTTTATTTCAAGGTTACTCATATTAAATTTTTCAATTATCAAACTATAATTTATATACTAATAGTCTTATGAATAAACTTATTTTTTATAATTACTAATCTTTTTAAACAGTGAATAAGTCCTAAGAAAACTTAATAATTTACATTTTCTTAGAACTTATTCTCCTTTAAAATATTTATATTATATTTTAAATCTTTGAACTATTTCATTTAACTTTTCAGCCATTTCTGCTTGAATCATTGAAGATGATGAGACTTCTTCCATACCTAAAGCCGCTTCACTTATTGAACTTTTTATATTTTCTGTACTCCTACCGGCTTCTATAGCATTATTAGACATAACCTGTATTGAATTTGTTACTTGCTCCATAGTTGCTGATATTTCTTCTGACATGGAAGCCATATTTTCTGACATATTTGAAATAAAATTTGCGTCGTTATAATAGGAATTCCCAATTTCAATAAACTTCTTAAAATGTGGTATTATGCTAGCATTAATAAAGGTCATTATGCCTTCACTATTGTCTTTTACTTCATTAAAAGCACTTCTAACATCTAAAGTGGTTTCTTTAATTCTAATTACGGCTTTAGATGATTCTTCTGCAAGTTTTCTAACTTCATCAGCTACAACAGCAAAACCTTTTCCTTGTTCTCCTGCTCTTGCTGCTTCAATGGCTGCATTTAATGCTAAAAGATTAGTTTGATCTGCTATATTAGAAATTAGATCTGCCATAATTTTTATTTCTTCAACTACTTCAGCCTTTTTAAGAGCCGCTAAAATATCCTTTTCCTTTTCTATATAAACTAAATTTGTATTATCTACTGAATTCTGGCTATCTGCCTTTATCTCTATGGCTTTTTCTTTAATTTTATATGATTTTGTGCTTCCTTCTAATGCATTTCCTGATAACAACTGAAGACTTGCATCTATTTCTTCTGCTGAAGCTGTTACTTCCTGTGCATTATCACCTGCCTCAATAGTTGAACTTACTATTATATCTGTTGAAACACTTATTTCCTCAATTTTAGCTGTTAACTCTTCAACTACAGCTGTTAATTCTTCACTTGTTGAACTTAAGTTTTCTGATGAATTCATAACCTCTTTTATTAATTCCGAAACCTTACTTTGTCCTTCATTAATAGCTCTAGCTGTATCTCCAAACTCGTCTTTAGTATTTATTTCTAAACTCTTTGAAAAATTTGATTCTTTAATCCTTTCAGCAAAGGCTCTTATTTCCCTAAGTGGAACTAATACTGCATTTTTTATTTTACCATTTATGTAAATGCTTATTATTAATGAAGTTATAAATAATAATATGTATACCTTAATTATTATATTAATGCTCTCATGACTTTCTATGTTTGCAGTATTAGCTTGTTCACTACTATATGCTGCTAGTTCGTCCATTTTACCTTGATATAAATCTCCTAAATCCTTTATTGATGCTATCTTTTCAATAGCTTCATTTTGCTTTCCTTGTAATGCTAAATTTATAACCTTTTCTCTTTCTGCTCTATAATTTAATAATAATATATCAATTTCATCCATTATATCTTTTTCTTTTTTATCTAGTTTTAAATCTTTAATTTTAGCAAAGCTTTCATCTGCACTTTTCATGTCTTTTTTAATATTTTCAAAAATCTCCCTTTGACCTTCTTTATCTCCAGTTTTTAATATTAATGAATATACCCCTGTGGCTATATCACTTGCTTGAAGCTTACTGTTATTTATGTACTCAATAGGTAATAATTTCTCATTATACATATCGTTCAATTTTTTATTTGTTTCATATAAATACGCTCCTGAGATAATAATAACTATAATTAATAAAGTTATAGTTGTTATTGACTGTATTACAATTTTATTTTTAACTTTTAAATTTTTAAACATAGTATCCTCCTAATTTTCCAAATAACTTATCTGCTTATTTGGATTTATATTATTATAATAAGTTATTTGATATCTTTTATCCACAACTATTTATTATTTATTAATATCTTTTACTTTTACACTTTATTTTTTAAAAATAACTTTGTATATTAAAAAAGGCCTATATAGGATAATCCCACATAGACCTAAATAACTTTATTAATATATTACTTTTCTATTTTTCTATAAATGAATTTTCCATAGCCTTTTTCTCCTAAGAATTCATTATCTTTAGCTACTAATTTTCCTCTACTAAATACCATATTTACTAAACCTTTTACTTTCATACCTTCATAAGTACAGTAATCACAAGCACTTCTCATATTTTCTTTAGTTAGAATTTCTTCCTTTTCTGCATCAATAATTAATATATCTGCATCTGCTCCTGGAATTAAAGCTCCCTTTTGTGGATACATTCCAAATATCTTAGCTGGATTTGTACACATAACTTCAACAAACTTTTGTATAGTTATCCTATTTTTCATAACTCCTTCTGAGAATATTATTCTAACTCTTTCTTCTACTCCCGGTGCTCCACCTGGTGCCTTTGTAAAATCATCCTTTCCATTTAACTTATCTTTTTTAAATAAGAACGGACAATGATCTGTAGCTATAACTTGAATATCCCCATTATCTACAGCTTTCCAAAGAGCTTCTACATCTTCTTCTTTTCTAAGAGGTGGAGACATTAAATATTTTAATCCTTCTACAGGCCCATTTTCTTTGTATTTTGAATCTGTTAAAGTTAAATATTGAGTACAAGTTTCCACATATAAGTTTTTAAGACCTTCTTCTCTAGCTCTTTTTATAGCTGCAATACTTTCCTTAGTTGATGTATGAACAATATAAAGAGGTGCATCCCCTGCCATTATTGAAAGGTTTATTAATCTTTCAACAGTTTCTGCTTCAGTTTCATTTGGTCTACTTAAAGCATGATATATAGGCTCTTTTTTTCCTTCTGATAAAAACTTTTCCTTTAAATAATTAGTGATTCCATCATTTTCAGCATGTACTGTTAGTATTCCATTGCTTTTTTTCATTTGTTCTAGAAGTTGCATAAACCCTTTATCCTCAACTTTAAATCCATACGTTGAATAAGCTTTAAAGCTTGGTATTCCTTCATTTTCAATTATTTCTGAAAGTTCCTTTAATATCTCATCATCTACATGTTGAATAACTCCGTGGAAAGAGTAATCTAGAGCAGACTTTTTAGCTATTTCATGATAATTATTTATCGAATGATGTAAGTTACATCCTTTTGGTCCAAATCCTATATGATCTATTATAGAAGTTGTCCCACCTACCGCTGCTGCCACAGTTCCTGTATAAAAATCATCTACAGCTCTATATTTTTCTGATTGTTGAAGTTCCATATGTGTATGCACATCTATTGCTCCCGGCATAACATATTTACCTTTAACATCTATTACTTCGTCAGCTTCATTATCGTCGAATTTTCCAATAGCCACTATTTTTTCGTTCTCAATTAATATATCACCTTTAAAAACATCACTTTCAGTTACTATAGTACCATTTTTTATAATCTTTCTCATAAATTTTAATCCTCCATAAAATTTTGTTAGATTCTATATAATGAATTTTTATCTTTACTTTATTATGTATTCTTTAATTTTCATCCTATTAAATTTAGTATAAAACTGACCTTTGCCAATGTCAACGTTTTCTAAAGTTCAAAAAAGCAGATTATATTTGCAATCTACTTTCAATCATTTTAATCATTTTAATTATTTTAATTATTTTAATTATTTTAATTATTTCTATATTATATTTTTCATTATGAAAGTTCTCTATCTTCAAGTAAATCAGTATTTTGAAGATTAAATTCACGAACTATTATTTCCGCTACCTTACCAGCAACTAACCCAGTAAAATTAATACATTGTTCCTTATGCTCTCCGCTAGCCATATCAAATTCTTTAGTAAGGATGCGACAACAAAGAACGTTTTTACCGTTTGCTACTTTAAAGTAATCATGAAGCTCTTTAGCAACCTCAAGATTCTTTTCAACCTTTGTGTCATTTTGTACAGTTCGTCCAAAGAATATTCCAAGGGCCATAACTCCACCTGATACAGCTCCACACAAACACTTAGATCCTCCTATTCCTACTGGAAATCCTGATGCCATAGCAATTATTTCTTTTGGTAAATCCAGCTCAAAATTTGAATGAATTGAACTAACAACTGCCTCTGAGCAGAAAAATCCTCCCTTATATAATTTTTCAGCATCATTAGCTACTTTTTTAACACTAATCTCTTTTTTGAAGTTCATTTACATCTCCTCCTATAGATTTTAATATTTTTTTATATAATAATTATACTTTTATTTATTTACATAAAACAAGTTTTTTTGATATTTTTTTACTATTGATGTTTTTATTGACTTAATATTTTACATTAATGTTAAAGCTTATATTAGCTTTAACATTAAAAAGATAACTTTTATGTTTATTATTTTTAATTCAAAATTTATATATATTAAACTTCTTGACAGTTATTATATTTCTTAGCTACTATTAAATTACAATTAATTAATTTTATAAAACTATTAAATTAATATATCTTTAAAAATCTATTATTTCTATTTTATAAAGGAGTGAAAATAACTATGATAAAAAAGGATTTTGGGAATAAAGAGCTAAACAACATTTACAATTATGTTAAGTATATTGATATATTTTTTGATAATGATATCGAAATTATGATTACAGATTTAAATAATGTTCTATATTATCAAGGTAGCAAAGAAATTGACGGTAAAATTTTAGAAGGTTCTGAAGCTGGCAAATTTGTAAAAGATGCTATGGCTAAAGGGAAAATTGAAGTCAAAGTTATACCTGAGGATTTTCTTGGTGTAGCTTTTAAATCATATATGATCCCTATAAGGGATGAAAATAAAGTTGTTGGTTCCATAGCTATAGGAAAAAGTCTTTCAAAGAAAACTTCAGTTACTAATATAACTACAGAACTTATATCTTCCCTTTCGAATCTTGAAAAGAGTATTTATCAAATTTCAAATGGTGTTCAAGCTTTAGCTATTATGAACAATGATATATTAGAAGAAACTAATGTAGCTAATTCCATGACAAAAGACACCGATAATATAATAGAATTTATAAAGTCCATTTCTTACCAGACAAAGTTACTTGGATTAAATGCAAGTATTGAAGCTGCAAGGGCTGGTGAATATGGTGGCGGGTTCAATGTAGTTGCAAAAGAAATTATAAAACTTTCTAAATCTTCTAGTGGATCTGTTATCGAAATAGATACAGTTATAAAAGATATTTCCAACGCTATAGAAAATATTAATGATAAGGTTACTAATGCAGAAGATATTTCAAATAAACAATCTGATGCACTTAAAGGAATGATTTCATATATAGGACAATTAAATTCTACAGCCTCACTACTTGGAGAGCTTGCAGACAATCTATAATAATAATTAACAATTGACAATGTGCAATTGACAATTAAGATAAAGATACATTTAGAGTTTCTTATTTTTTTAATTTGACCTCTCTAAATTGTTTCTATAATAGTCAATGGTTAGCTGTCAATTTTTAATTTTCATATATTTATTAAATACTTAATTCCATCTTATTAAAAAGTTATTCTAATCTAAGATTTCATTTAAAATATCTATTGTAATCTACAATACCCTCACCTTTTATTTTAAAACTAGTATTTCAGAAAATATATTATACTTAAATAGAATTTTTTTAATATTTCTTATAGAATATTATTTTTTCAACAAAAATTTTAATATAATAGCAAAAAAATATAAATACTGATTTAACTTCAATTAATAAAAACCTTATCATTTAAATTTTTAGCAATATATAAAAGTTAATATCACTTTATATGAACATAGTTCATTTACTTTTTTAAATTTTTATTGTATAATTTAAAAAAATAAATCAAATGAGGAATAGGAGATTAAATATGTTTTTAGCATGGAAAGAACTAAAACAAAACAAAGCAAAATATGGATTAATTCTTATGATATTAGTTCTTATTATATTCTTAGTACTATTTTTAACAGGTCTTACTAAAGGTCTTGCGGCAGCATCTTCTTCTGCAATAGATAATTCAGCTGCAAATTACTACATATTAGAAGATTCTTCTGATAACTTATTAAGTCGTTCTTCTGTATCTAAAGAAGATATAGAAATAATTAAAGATTTTTCAAAAGATTCAGAAGAAATAAACTTACATATTGCTAATATATTTAGTAAGGCAGATGATTCTTCTAAATTAAATATTAGTTATTTAGGAATTAACCCTAGTAGCTTTTTAATGCCGGAAGTAATCGAAGGAAATACTTTAGTTAATAAAAATGAACTTGTATTAGATTCATCTTTTAAAGATGAAGGATTTGAAATTGGTGATATTATAACAGATTCAACTAGTGAAGTTGAAATGACTGTTGTTGGATTTACGAAAAATCAAGTATATAACTATGCACCTATTGGAGTTATATCTATTGAAACTTATAGTGATATTATTAAGGCTTCAACCATTTTAAAAGAAGTTAACTCTCAAGGTATCGCTTTAAAAATTGATGATAATGAACAAACTGTTAAAGATCTTGAAGACTTTATTAATAACAATATAGAAGATAAAATGCTTATAACTAAGAGTACACTTATTAATAATCTTCCAGGTTACTCTGCTCAACAAGGTACTCTAGTTACAATGCTTGTATTTTTATTTGCAATATCTTCATTAATAATTGCAGTATTCTTCTATGTAACTACAATGCAAAAAATTCCTCAATTTGGAGTTTTAAAAGCATTAGGTGCAAAAATGAGTACCCTTGCTATCTCTTTAGCTTCACAAGTATTTGTTTTAGCATTCGCAAGTGCAATCATAGGTAATATTCTTACCTTTATATCTGCAAGCTTCCTACCAAATAGTATGCCATTTATACTTAATTATATGGATGCCATACTAGTTTCATTATTATTCTTAGTGATATCAGTTGGAAGTAGTCTTTTCTCAATTAAAAAGGTTAAGAAAGTTGATGCAGTATCAGCTATAGGAGGTACTTATTAATGAAAAAATACGCTTTACAATTAAATAATATATATAAAACTTACATAGATGGAGAATCTGAAAATACAGTTTTAAATAATATAAATTTAAAAGTTAATCCTGGTGAATTCGTAGCTATTGTTGGACCTTCTGGGTCAGGTAAAAGTACAATGCTTTCAATAACAGGTGCTCTCCTTTCAGCTACTGATGGTGAAGTTATAATAGGTGAGACTAATCTTAAAGAAAAGGATAAAAAATATTTAGCTGATATTAGAAGAAATCAAATAGGTTTTGTTTTTCAATCTCACCAACTTATACCTTACTTAACTGTTTTAGAACAACTAAAATTAATTCCAATTCTTTCAGGTAAGAATAGTAAAGAAAGTGAATCACATGCTAAAAAACTACTTGAGGATTTTGGTCTTTCTCATAGATTAAATTACTATCCAGATAAATTATCTGGTGGTGAAAAACAAAGAGTTGCAATTGCAAGAGCTTTAATGAATAAACCTGATATAATTTTAGCTGACGAACCTACAGCTAGCCTTGATGGTACTCGTGGTAGAGAAGTTGTTTCTATGATTAGAGATGAAATTAAAAAATATAATAAAGCTGCCTTAATGGTTACTCACGATGAGCGTGTACTAGATTTAGTTGATACTATTTATAGAATTGAAAATGGAAATATTACTTTAGAAAAAAGAAACTAAAATAATAAAAGCTGACTTAAAATAGTCAGCTTTTATTATTTTATATTTAATTTAAAGTACGTTTTAAGAATTCTCTAGTACGTTCTTTTGTTGGGTTATTGAATATTTGTTCTGGAGATCCTTCTTCTTCAATAATTCCTTTATCCATAAATACTACACGATCAGATACTTCTTTTGCAAATCCCATTTCATGAGTTACAACTAGCATTGTAAGTCCTGTTTCTGCAAGGTCTTTCATAACCTTTAAAACTTCTCCTACCATTTCAGGGTCTAGAGCTGAAGTTGGTTCATCAAATAAGATAACATCTGGTTCCATTGAAAGGGCTCTTGCTATAGCAACTCTTTGTTTTTGTCCGCCTGATAATTGTTTTGGTTTTGCATTAATATAATTTTCCATTCCAACTACCTTTAAATATTTCATTGCAACCTTTTCTGCATCTTCCTTTGAACGCTTCAAAACTTTCATTTGCCCAACAATACAATTACTCAATACGTTATGGTTATTAAATAAATTAAATTGTTGAAATACCATACCTAGCTTTGTACGATAAGAATGTATATTGTTATCATCATCTAATATATTTACGCCATTATATATTATTTCTCCACCACTTGGTTTTTCTAAAAGATTTACACAACGAAGAAGAGTTGATTTACCAGAACCTGAAGATCCTATCATACAAACTACTTCTCCTTTATTAACTGAAAAGTTAATATCTTTTAATACCTCATGACTTCCAAAGGATTTATTTAAATGTCTTATATCTATTACTTTTTCCATGACTTTTCTCCTTCCTTAACTAACACCATTATTTTTACGAGCTTTATCTTCCGGTCTTTCAACTTGCATTTGATTTCCAGCCATAATATAGCTTTCTGATCCGTCTATTTTTTTCTCCAAAGCTCTTAATATTCTAGTAATTGTAATTGTCATAACAAGATATATTACTGATGTTACAAAGAAAGTTTCAAAATACTTATAGTTATTCCCTGAAATAGATTTAGATACGAAGAATAATTCTGATACTGAAATTACGTTAAGAACAGAAGTATCCTTAATATTTATAACAAATTCATTACCTGTTGCCGGTAAAATATTACGTACTACTTGAGGTAATACTACATTCATCATAGTTTGAAAATGATTCATTCCTATAGCTTCTGCTGCTTCAAACTGGCCTCTATCTATAGAAACTATACCACCTCTAACAATCTCAGACATATATGCACCTGTATTAATAGATACAATAAATAAAGCTGCAATAACTTTATTTATATCCATATTAAAAGCCATAGCTGAACCATAGTAAATTACCATAGCTTGTACTATCATAGGTGTTCCCCTAAATACTTCAATATATATAGATAAAATAACATTTATTATTTTTAGTATTGCTTTTTTTATTCCTCTTTCAGGAACTGGTATTGTACGCACTACCCCTACTAATAATCCTAGCATAGTACCTACTATAGTACCTACCATTGATATTAATAAAGTCATTCCTGCACCACGCATAAACATTGGCCAGTTTCTTTGAATCATACTTATTATAAATTCAAAACTCATTGTTGTTCCTCCTAAATTAAGTCTTATAAATATAAGGCTATTACAAAATTAATTAAATCAAGATGTAACCTATTTAGTTGTTATGCCCTAAATTACATTTTTATCTTCAATTTTGCAATAGCCTCTCAATCTTTCTTATTTGGCTGCTGGTTGATTTCTTATGGCATTATCCATTATAGCTGTTTGTTCTTTTTCTGATATTCCTTCTAAAATCCTATTTATTTTATCAGTAAGTTCACTGTCCTTTTGAAGTCCTACAGCTATTGCAGTATCTTCTAGATTTGTAACAAATCCATCTTTAAGTTCGATCATTTTTAAGTTTGTATTAGCAGCCTCTGCACTAACAGCTTCTGGACGTTCTGATACATATCCATCAATTATCCCTGACTCAAGAGCAACTCTCATTGCTGTGAAATTGTCCATAGCTGTTTGCTTCTTTACTCCTTCAATTTGATCTATTACTGAATAATGGAATGTATTTAATTGACCTGTTATCTTAGATCCATTAAAGTCATTTAATGAAGTTGCATTTCCATATGCTCCACCATTTTTAACAACCATAACTAATTGTGATTTATAGTAATTATCTGAAAAGTCTATTGATTCTTTACGTTCTTCTGTTGGTGACATACCTGCCATAATAGCGTCTATTTTACCTGATTGTAATGATGGTACCAATCCATCCCATTCAGTTTTAACAATTACTAATTCTTTACCTAATCCATCCGCTATTTTTTTTGCAATTTCAACATCATAGCCTCCAGCATACTCTGATCCACCATCTATTTTAACTCCACCATTTGAATCATCTATTTGTGTCCAGTTGAATGGTGCATAACCTGCTTCAAGTCCTACTCTAAATACATTTTCGTTTTCTTTAGCACTACTTGATCCACATCCTGTTAAGAATAGTGCCCCTGTTAATATTAGCGATGTTATTAATGATAAATTTCTTTTTTTCATGATAAAACCTCTCCTTTTTCTTTTAAAATTATTTTTTCTTAAAATAAAAAAATGCCAACCCTACTTCTCGGGATGGCGCTATCTAAATAATTTTGATTTGGATTAGGTTACTTTATAAAAAAAGACTTGAGATAAACTCAAGCCTGTAATATACAGCTTTCTTATCCTCTTCTTCCCATTTGAGATAGCACAACTTAGTAAACCGGGTAGTTTATTAAGACAGTCCTGCAATTATTTACTGCAGACCCAGCAAGTAACATTGAGTATATTACAAACTTCGGCAACATTTCCTTCTTTTTAGTATCATAGTTTCTCAGACTCCTCTAAAAACTGTTAAACATTGCGCCTCTACCTCACCTATTAAAGTGAGGTCTTATTAAATTATAAATTAAGTGTACAACTATACCTTATACATGTCAATGCTTAAATTAATCTTATTTTAGTATTATGAGAATATATTTTCAAGTCATATTTGATATAATTCACAATATTTATGACAATAACAAAACAAAATTAAGATATAGTCATTAATTATATTATTTCCCTAATAATTTTCTTTTTTTTAAATATTCTTCTTCAGATATATCTCCAAGAGCATACTTTTCCGAAAGAATATTTATAGCTTTACTATTATCTTTTACTTCATTATATCTTGATTCATTCAATAACTTGAATACTACATATAAAATTATAGTTATTACTAATACTGGAATTATCATCATAAATATCCCTCCAAATCTACTATATCCTGATCCACCATAACCTAATCCTCCATATCCAAGTCCTCTACATCCATTAAACATAAATGTCATCATCTCCTCTTTATTATCTGTTATATTTTAATTTTAAAACAGACTTTTGAAGGAATTATGGAGAAATAATTTTTTATAAAAAATATAATAGTTTTTGAATTTTTTATATAGGTAAAGCTATTCTAAATATACTTCCCTTTTCTTTTATACTTTCAACTTCTATTTTCCCCCCATGTGCTTCAACAAATGATTTTGTTATTGTAAGTCCAATGCCTGACCCTCCAGTTTCTCTTGCTCTTGATAGATCTCCTCTATAAAACCTTTCAAATATATAAGGTAAATCATCTTTAGCTATACCAATACCAGTATCCTCTACTTCTATCTTAATCCAATCCTTATCTTTTTTAAGTCTTATAGAAACATCTCCATAAGCTTTGGAATATTTGTAAGAATTTGATAAAATATTAAACATTATTTGTTTAAATTTATCCCTATCTAGATTTGCAACAACATTTGAATCAAGCTCTATTATAGTCTTTAGACTTTTCTTCCTATAGGTAGCTTCAAATGTATTTAATACCTTTTCAATCTCTAAGGATACATTAAATTTCGTTTTATTTATTATAATGTTTTCTTCATCAATCTTAGATAGATTTTGAATTCCTTCAGTTAATTTTGTAATTCTCTCAATTTCTTCATGGCAGCTTTCAAGTTTTTCCTTTGTCGGTTCCCATACTCCATCCATTATTGCCTCAATATATGTTTTTAAAGTTGTAAGTGGAGTCCTTATCTCATGAGCTATATCTGAAGAAAGCCTTTTTCTAAGCATATCCTGTTTTTGTAATGTTTCTGCTAAATAATTTATAGATTGTGATAGATTATCAATTTCTATAGTATCAGTTTTTATAGCAACTCTTGTTTCCAAATTCCCTTTTGTCATCTCATTAGCAGCCTTCGACATTTTAATAAGAGGTATTGTTAAACTTTTTGAAATTATTAAACTTATGAAAAGTCCTAAAACTAATGCTACTATTCCTGATATTAAAAGAGATTTATTCAGAGTTAACTTAAAATTCATAGCTTCATTAGAAACATTCCAATTCCCAAAGTAACCAATTATTATAGTTCCTGAATCTTCATTATTTATATTTAATTTATATTTTTCTTCAATATAATCTCCAATATGCATATTATGATTTCCACTCATCATATTTTTCATCATATCTCCATTCATATGCCCCATCATTGAATTCATCATATTATTTCCTATTAGATTATCTTTACCTGATGTGAAAATCAACTTATTTTCTTTGTCACGAACTTCAATATAATAATTTTCTAGTGCAGCATAACGAGCTATCTTATCTGTTCCTTCTTTTAATTCAGATTCCTCAACAAGACCTATTATTTTATTAACCTTTGATTTATGTTCTTCATATAAATATTGATTAAACTCTTTATCAATCATTATTTTTGAAACTATATTAACAATAATTATTGATACAATAATTGCAATTAGAAATCCAAAACCTAGTTTTTTATTTAATGTTCTTCTCATGATTTAACTCCAAATTTATATCCAACACTGTAAACTGTAAGAATATAATTAGGTTTTTTAGGATTATCTTCTATCTTCTGTCTTAGATTTTTAATATGAGTATCCACAGTTCTATCAAATCCATCATAATCATATCCAAATGACATCCTAACAAGTTGCTCTCTTGTAAAAACTTGCCCTGGTTTTGAAATAAAAGCTATTAATATTTTAATTTCATTAGGTGTTAAGTTTAATATTTCTCCCTTTTTCTTAACCTCAAGCTTTTTAACATCAACCTCAAGATCTCCATTATTAAAAACAAAGTAGTCTGCAAGAGGATTACTATCTCTATAAGCCCTCCTTATAAGAGCTCTAACCCTAACAACAAGTTCTCTTACACTAAAAGGTTTTGTTAAATAATCATCTGCCCCAATTGATATTCCTTCTATTTTATCTTCCTCATCAAACTTTGCAGTAAGCATAATTATTGGTATATCTGATTTAGTTCTAATTATTTTACAAACTTCTTCTCCTGATAATTTAGGAAGCATTAAATCTAGAATCATTAAATGAATGCTATTTTCATCAAATAACTTCAAAGCCATTTCTCCATCAGTTGCAACTAGAACTTCAAAATTTTCTTTCTCAAGATAAGCTTTTACCACCTCAAGTATTTTCACTTCATCATCTACTACAAGAATCGTCATTTTAACCATCTTATATTCCGCCTTTTTTATTTTATTCAAGTATTTCTATATAATTCAACTATAACATTATGATTAATAAAATAAAAATACAACAGTTAAAATTAACATATTAACTGTTGTATTTTTTAAACTTATGTTTACTAATAAACTTTATTTGTTTTATCAATATTATTAATTTTATAACTTATTTTTCCAAATATATTTGAAATAGCTATAGTAAAGGCTATCCATGATTTGGTTTTTGAAATTTAAATCCGAAAAAGTTTATTTCTTATCTATTGCTAATAACCTTAACTTCAAGTAGTATTTTAATTAAAAATATACTTAAAGGCAATTAAAAAACTTAAAATGAAGGAGGATATTAATATGATAAAAACTAAAGCAATATTTCATATAGATAACTTATCTAACTGGAGTTTATTACTAAAGAATGTTTCTAATTTATTAAATGTAATTGATATTACAAACTCTGAAGTTGAGGTTCTAGCCAATTCTGAAGCGGTTAAAACTTATAATCCTATTAATTATTCAGATAAAGAAGTTATATTCATGAAAGATTTAAATAATAAAGGAGTCAAATTCGTCGCCTGTAATAATTCACTAAACTCCTTGAATTTAAAAAAGGAAGACTTAATTGAATTTATAGATATAGTACCTGTTGGAGTTTTAGAACTTATAATTAAACAACAAGAAGGATATTCCTATATAAAGCCTTAATTTTAAATTCTATATTCTATTTATAAATTTCTATTTAGTATCTCAAGAACTTTACGTAATTCAACTACTGAAATTTGTCCAGGGGCAGAAGCCTTATTTGCTATACCAAAGGTCATAGAAGAACCAAATAACTCTCCTGATAGCCTACTTATAATACCTTTATCACCCATGGATATAGTTATAATTGGATTTTCTATATACTTTTCTTTTGCAATACGTGTAGAATCTAAAAGATTAATTACATCCTCTACACAATTAGGCATTACTGCAATCTTAGGAATATCTGCCCCTAATTCACTAGCCTTACGTAGGCGATTTATTATTTCTTCTTTTTTCGGTGTATTTTTAAAGTCATGATTAGAAATAATAACTACTACAAAATTATCATGAGCTACCTTAACTAATTCTTTTACTTTCTTATGATCCTTAAATAATTCAACATCAATAATATCAATAAGTTTTGTCTTCGCAATTGTATTATTTAATTCAAAATATAAATCTTCACTAAGTTCCTTTTCTCCACCTTCATTAAAACTACGAAATGTAAAAAGAATAGGTTTATCATTAATGATTTCTCTGATTTTCTCTAATACTATCTTAACCTTACTTATATCGTCTATATTATCAAAGAAATCTCCTCTCCATTCTACAACATCACAATCTATGTTTTTTATAAAATTAGCTTCCTCAATAATTTCAGTAATACTTTTTCCAACTATAGGAACACAAACTTTAGGCATTCCTTCTCCAATTTTAATATCTTTAATGATAACTACCTTTTTCATAAGCATAATCCCTTCTGTATTCTATTCTCAAATTGATTAATTAACTATGCTCTCTTTGACATATTAAGATATCCTTTATATAATAATTTGGTTTTTTTTGTTGTATAAACTTTTGTAACCAAAATATAAAGAAGAAAATACAGATAAACAAACAACTGTACAAATAGCAATCATTATAGAAATTTGGTATAAGATTGCAGTAGTTGGTAATGTACCTGATAAAATCTGACCTGTCATCATACCAGGTAGAGAAATTATACCCATACCAAGCATTGAGTTCATAGTTGGTAGTAAAGCCGTTTCTAATGCTTGATTCACAAATGGTAATAATATCTTTTTAGGTGATACACCAAAATTAAGTAATGATTCTATACGATCTTTTTCACTATTTAAACTTTCCCTAAAGGTTTTTATTCCTAGAGTCATTCCAGTCATAGCATTTCCTATAATCATACCACTTATAGGAATAATGTATTGTGGGTTAAATATACTTTCACCTACAACTATACCAACAAAAAATATAATAATTGCTACTCCTGAGAATGCTAAAGAACATCCTATAGCAACTTTAAACCTTCTATTAACATCTTTATTTCTTGAAATTACTCTATGAATAGCAAAGGTTATCATACAAGTAAGGTATAAAACTGTAAAAATTGGATGAGGATTTTCAAATACATAGGTAAGAATAAAACCTGTTAAAACCAACTGAACAGTCATCCTTACACTTGCTACCAATAATAGTTTAGTTTGATTTATTTTGCATTTTTTCATTATTCCAAGTATAACAATTAAAAGCAAATAAATTAATCCAAATTGAAACAAGTTCATTGTTACAACGCCTTTCATTATTCCATTCTCCCTTCAAAATAAATTATATTATCTGCATACTTTTCTGCTAACTTAGTATCATGGGTAATGCCTAATAATGTAATATTCCTTTCCTTGCAAAAGCTTTTTATATTTCCAATCATATTGTTAGCAGATGTTTCATCTAAAGCAGATGTAGGCTCATCTAACATTAATACCTTTGGAGTTAAAGACACACAAATTGAAATATAAACTCTTTGTCTTTCGCCACCAGACATAGTGTCACAAATAGTGTCTAATGGAAAATCGGCACAACACATAGATAAAAACCCTTTAATTTCTTCCCTTGATGGACAATCTAAGTTACGATAACCATAATATACTTTAAAGTTATCCTCAATTGTTCCCTGAAACAGATATACAGATTGCCCCACCAATAAAACTTCTTGCCTTAATAGAATTGTATTCATACCTTCAATATTTTGCCCATTATATAATATGCTTCCACTATCTGCTGACAAAGTTCCGTTGAACAACTTTAATAATGTGCTTTTTCCACATCCGCTAGGTCCTTGTAAAAATGTAAACTTACCTTTTTCAATTCTGATTTCAGGATACTTTATAATAGATTTAAATATTACATTGCTAGCTTGTAATATTTCTTGCATAAAATCACCTCCTTATATTTTTTTACTTATTACTAAAAATAATTATATATAAGTTGCAATATATATTTTATTCTTAAAATTCATTTAAATTACTAATTATGAAGTTAAATAAAAGGATGTTTATTTAATTATAACATCCTTTCTTAAAAAATTGATATTAGCATTACAAAGCAAACTAAACTTATATAATGTATTTAAATTTTTTCCATTTCTCTAGTAGTCACAACATCTACCCCTGTATCAAGTATATTTTTAACAACAACTTCCCCCATCTTAACTGGGGCTTTTAGAGTTATATTATTTAGTATCTCAATACATTTAAAATTTAAATCTTTAGGTATTGGATTTTTTGTTTTTACAGGTAAAACTGCATGGGTCCCATTCTCTATCTTAACTGTCGTTGTAACGACTCTAACCGGGTTTTTAATTTCATTTATACCATAAATTTCTCCTCTTTTGCAAGCATTCCCAGTAACAGTCACTTTTTCTGTATCTACTGATAAATGACAACCTATAGGACAACTTATACATATTAAATTTTTGATCATATTATTCACCATCCTCTAAAGATATAATTATATCCCCCTGAAGTCCCTCTAAAATCTTCTTACTTAGAAGGATTTTCTCCATTTCAGAAGGTGCTAAATGTTTTCTTTTAAAATTCGCTATTATTTTATCGCCACTTTTTACCTTAATAATTTTATCATGATATATATTATTCACTCTCATAAACACTGTTACATTATCTTCTATAGCATTTACTGATAACCTTTGAGGAACAGTATAGTTAATATTTTTCCCATTAATAATATTAATATCCTCTCCTCTAATTAAGGTATCTTTTATATATTTTGCTGCTGAATATCCTGCATGTTTTGATTCCACTGTTACAAAGTCAACCAAATCATGTACATGTACAACATTACCACAGGCAAATATACCTGATATTGATGTTTCCATACTTTCATTTACAATAAGCCCATTAGTTCTTTTATCTCCATCTATTCCAGCTTTTTCTGATAATTCATTTTCCGGTATTAATCCTACTGATAATAAAAGAGTATCACAATCAAATTCAATTTCTGTTCCTTTTATAGGTTTTCTTTTTTCATCTACCTTTGCAATAACAACTTTTTCTAATCTTTCCTTTCCAACAAGATCTATAACAGTATGAGAAAGATATAAGGGTATATCATAGTCATTTAAACATTGAACTATATTCCTATTTAATCCATTTGAATACGGCATTAGCTCCACTACAGCTTTAACTCTTGCTCCTTCTAAAGTCATTCTTCTTGCCATAATAAGTCCAATATCTCCAGAACCTAAAATAACAACTTCTTTTCCTGGCATATATCCTTCAATATTTATATATCTTTGAGCTGCACCTGCATTAAAAATCCCAGATGGTCTATCTCCTGGAATATTTATCGCTCCTCTAGTTCTTTCTCTGCATCCCATAGCTAAAATTATTGCCTTTGCCTTAATTTCCATATAACCATTTGTTGAGTTTATAGCGTGAATTGTTTTATTATCTTCTATTTCTAATACCATAGTATTTAGCATAACTTCTATCTTACTATATCCAACCATATCTATAAATTTTTGAGCATATTCTGGTCCTGTTAATTCCTCTTTGAATGTGTGTAATCCAAAGCCATTATGAATACATTGATTTAATATTCCTCCAAGTTCCATATCTCTTTCGATAATTAATATATTTTCTATTCCATTATTATAAGCTTCATAAGCAGCTGCAAGTCCTGCTGGACCTCCTCCAACTACAATTAAATCATATCTCATATCCATCCCCCTTTATTTTGTTTTACCTACTAGAATGTAAGAACCTTCTTTTTCTTGATTTACATCTACTAAATCCCTTTTTAATTCTCTTGCTATAATTTCTCCTACTCTTGGGCCGCAAAAGCCACCTTGACATCTTCCCATGCCTGGTCTGCATCTTCTTTTTACACCATCTAAAGTAATATCTCCAAAGGCTCTAGAAATAGCACCGATAATTTCCCCCTCTGTTATACCTTCACATCTGCAAATTACTTTTCCATAGGATGGATCTTTTTTTATTAACTCTTTCTTTTCTTCCTTTGATAGTTCCATAAATATAATTTCTTTTCTTTTTCCATCAAATTTTTCATTTTTTACTTTAGTTAAACCTAAATTTTGAAGTATTTCAACTATTTCAATAGCAATAGCTGGTGCTGCAGAAAGACCTGGTGATTTCATTCCGGAAGCATCAACAAATCCCTTTATATTCTTATCTTCTTCAATAATGAAATCTCCTCTATCAGGTATAGCTCTAAGCCCTGCAAAACTTCTTATACTTTCTCTAAAATTAACTTTATCTGTTGTTACTTTTGTAGTTTTACTTACAAAGCCAAGACCTTCAATGGTTGTTGCTAGATCTTCCTTATCCTGAATATTCTCCGCATCAGGTCCTACAATAAGATTTCCATGTACTGTTGGAGTTACTAATATTCCTTTCCCAAGAGTTGATGGACATTGAAATATTGTATTATTAAATAAATTCCCTTGGGATTTATCCATTACATAATATTGACCTCTTCTTGGCGTTATTTTAAAACTTTCAGTACATATTAAATTATGTACCTTATCAGCATAAACTCCTGCTGCATTAACTATAAATCTACATTCAATAATATTGCCTTTACTAGTTGTAACTTTAAAATTATCATCCTTTTCTATTTTAACAACCTCAGAACCTAAAAATATTTTGCCTCCATTTTTAACTCCATTTTCAGCTAAAGCAATTGTATATTCAAAAGGACCAACTATTCCACCTGTAGGTGCATGCAATGCTCCTAATACATTTTCAGATATATTTGGCTCTAACTCTAAAACTTCTTTTTTGTTAAGAATTCTTAACTCTTTAACTCCAATTTTATTACCATTCTCATAAAGGTCTTTTATCTTTTCAAGTTCCTCTTCATTAAAAGCCAAAACTAATGAACCATTTCTTTTAAATGGAACATTTAATTCTTTACAAAGATCTTCAAACATTTCATTTCCCTTAACATTAAGCTTTGCCATTAATGTACCCACTGCAGGATCATATCCAGCATGAATTATGGCAGAGTTTGCTTTTGAAGTTCCCATTGAAACATCATTTTCTTTATCTAACATTGCAACCTTTACGTTATATTTAGTTAATTCTCTAAAAATAGATGATCCAATTACACCTGCGCCAATTATTGCTACATCATACATTTTATATTCCTCCTTTAATTTTATGTAATAAAAAAAGCCAAGACAAAATAAAGGTATTACCTTTATTTTGTGTTTGACTCTAATTCTCTAAACACAATTTTTAACGTAATTAAATTATGATTTCAATTTTTGTTAATTTTAATGCTTAACTTTATTTTTCTTCCCAATCTAAACTTCTTTCAACAGCTTTCTTCCAGCCTTTTGAAAGCTTTTCTCTCTTTCCATCTGGCATATCAGGTGTAAATGTCTTTTCTACATACCAGCTTTCTGCTAATTCTTCTTTACTTGACCAAATTCCAACTGCAAGTCCAGCTAAATAAGCTGCTCCAAGTGCTGTTGTTTCAGTAATTATAGGTCTTCTAACTTCTGCATTTATCATATCTGATTGGAATTGCATTAAGAAGTTATTCCTACATGCCCCACCATCAACTTTAAGATTTGCAACCTTAGCTCCTAAATCCTTTTCCATTGTATCTAATACATCTTTTGATTGATAAGCTATAGATTCCAAAGCTGCTCTAATCATATGATTTCTATTAGATCCTCTAGTTAAACCAAGCACTGCTCCCCTTGCATATTGATCCCAATGTGGTGCTCCAAGTCCAACAAAAGCTGGTACTACGTAAACTCCACCATTATCTTCAACTTTCTGAGCAAAGTATTCAGTATCTGCTGCATCATTTACAAGTTTTAATTCATCTCTTATCCATTGAACCACAGCTCCACCAACGAAAACTGAACCTTCTAATGCATATTGAACTTTATTATCTATTGTAGCAGCTATAGTAGTTACTAATCCATTATTACTTCTTACAAGTTCTTCACCTGTATTCATAAGTAAGAAACATCCTGTTCCATAAGTGTTTTTAGCTTCACCTTTGTTGAAACAAGCTTGTCCGAACAATGCTGCTTGTTGGTCCCCGGCAATACCAGCTATAGGAACTCTAACTCCTTCTTGTCCTTTTCCGCCTAAAATAGTGTATCCATAAACTTCTGAAGAATTCTTAACTGTTGGAAGCATAGATTTTGGGATATCTAATATATTTAACATCTTTTCATCCCAGCATAAATCTTTTATATTGTAAATCATTGTTCTTGATGCATTTGTATAGTCAGTTACGTGAACTTCTCCATTAGTTAATTTCCAAAGAAGCCAGGTATCTACTGTACCAAATAATAATTCACCTTTATTAGCTTTTTCTCTAGCTCCATCTACATTGTCTAATATCCATTTTATTTTTGTTCCTGAGAAATAAGCATCAGGTACTAACCCTGTAGTTTCTCTTATATAATCTCCATGGCCTTCAGCAACTAATTTATCGATAATATTAGAACTTCTCCTACATTGCCAAACTATTGCATTATAAACTGGCTCTCCAGTGTTCTTATCCCATACAATTGTTGTTTCTCTTTGATTTGTTATACCAATAGCTGCTATATCTTCTTGATTAATATTAGTTTTTGCTATAACTTCTTGTAGTACCCCATATTGACTTGCCCATATTTCCATTGGATTATGTTCAACCCATCCTTGTTTAGGATATATTTGTGTTGTTTCCTTTTGGGCAATACCTAATATATTTTGCTCATTGTCAAAAACAATAGCTCTTGAACTTGTTGTACCTTGATCTAATGCTATAATATATTTACTCATACCTTTTATACCTCCATTTTTTATATATTCCAAATATTTTCATATGTGGTAGAGACAGAAGTAGCTCCTGAATTTAAGGCTTCTATTACCTCATTCTTGCTTTCTATAAGTCCCCCTACAATAATTGGTTTTTTAGACAGTGCTGAAAGACTCTTAATTACCTTCGGTATTACTCCAGGAAGTATTTCGATAGCATCACTTTCGTTTGAAATATGCTTCTTTGCATTATCCAAAGATAAGGAATCAAAAATAAACATTCTAAATATTGTATATAATCCACAAGCTTTAGATATTTTAACCAAAGGATGTTTTGTAGTTACTATGCCATGAAAACTTGTCCTATTTTTTATAAACCTAATTGAAACCTCTTTACTGGCAAGTCCTTCTATTAAATCTACATGCACTATTGCTACTTTATCTTTTTCAACTATCTTTTTACTTATATCTTCTATTTCTAGTATATTGCCATATAAAACAAAAATAACCTTGCTACTTGATAAAAGAGCAGAATCTAATTCCTTATGGTTTTTAACTGCTGCTATTATTGGAGTATCTTCTAAAACTTCTTTTATATTAATATCACATCTCATGTAATCATTCTCCTAAGATATTAAACTTTTCAGGTTTTTTTTATTTAACAATTACCGATAAAATAAAACCTGCTAAAGTTCCCCCTGTTAAAGCTGCTATTATTTGTGGTATTGCCTTTTTTATTTTTCCACCTTGAATTGTGCTAGCTACTATAAGGCCTATCCCTGCTGCAAAACCCATATCTACCCATACTGGACCACTTTGTGTTATCATTCCTATACCATGATTTATAGTCCAAGTTGTTCCTACTAAAAATGCTGCTGCCATAAAGCCACCAGCCGGACCAAACTTATCAACTAAAGGACCCCAATACATTCTTATTAAGAATGGAAATAAAAATCCTCCAATCATAGTTATTAAAGCTAATTCTAAAGTCATTATAATATCCTCCTTCACACCCTATTTAAATGTTTACATTTTCAGATACTTGAACTTGCACCACTTCTTTTTCTTTAGCCATATGTCTTTCAATTGATGCTGCTGCTATTCCTCCTATAACTGCCCCAGTAGCTACAAGAAGAAGTGTAGGTAATGATTCCATTGTACTGCTTACTCCAAGCTTAAATGCATCTCTCATGAAACAAGCAACACCAATTCCAAGTCCCATATCTACAAAAGATCCATCTCCTTCATTTGTTATAAGACCTACATAGTGATTCATAAACCACAAAGGTCCTATAAGTATTAATGCTGCAAACCAACCTCCTGCAATACCATATTTTCCTGCAAAAGCTCCCCATACACTTCCAACAAATAATCCAGCAATCATAAACCCGAGTGTACTCCTAAAAAATTTCATGTTTAATCTCCCCTCAAACATTTTATTTATTTAATAAACCGCAGTTTATTTTTCATATTAAACCTTATGCTTTTAAATCTATTAATATTCTTTTAAATTTTAAATTTTATGCTCTCGTTCCTATTTACTTTTTCTGGAATTTAATTAATAACATTATTATATTTTACTTTGTTACCGTTTACAAGTACTTTATATTATTATTATTTTATTTTCACTTTTTATAAATTATTATTATTTTATTTGATTATTTCCTTAACATTAAATAAGATATGTAATGATTTATAAAAATTATACTTTTCTTAAATTTATGTATAAAAAATGTAGTCTATAAGTATATTCACTATACTTATAGACTACATTAATTATTATCTATTTATAAGTTTTATTATCCTATCCTTTTATATATATAACTTTCAACTTCTTCTGGAAGTATTTCAAGAGCTAAAGAGAATTCTTCATAAAGTAACTTTTTTACTTCCTTTAATGCAACTTCATCTACTTGAGAAATCTTTTTCCCAACGGATTTTTTTTCTTTAATTTTTAAGTTGATTGATTTTATCATTCTAATCCAATCTTCACAAATACCCGCTTTAATGGATGATTTAAATTTTTCATTTCTTGCTTTATCGTCTTCAATCCATAAAATTTCTTCATTTGACACCGAATCAATTATCGATAATATTTCTTTTTTAGAAATAACTTCTCTCATTAATATTTTTTGATTATTTACTGGTGTCATTATTACTGAGTTATTTTCAAATACTGGATTCAGTACATAATAGTTCGTTCCAGTGTTTCCCATAGATTCGCCATCTTTAATTTCAGTTACTTGGCAAACCCCTGTCCTGCCATACATAATATAATCATCGACCTTGAACATAGTTATCACCTTTTTTCTTTTATATTTTTAAAATTCATATATACATTAACTTAATTTTATATTAATTAAAACTTATATTTATAGGTAGTCTTCTATATAATTAAATATTAGTTAACTTCACTGTCATCTTTTAGCTATTATTTACTAAATATATAGATACTTAAAACACTAAAGTTACTAAAGATTATAAAAAACATTCTATCCTAACAAAATCATCAATGTTTATAGAGTTTCAAATTCGGATTTAAATTTTATATTAAATAAAAATAAAAACGTATATTTTGACAACTAGATTTATGTCATCAAAACTACACGCTGTATTACTATTATACCACACTTAAAGGTTTTTATGTAATTATTATTTAGAAAAGGATTTTATTTAAAAATAATTTAACATTATAACTTATTTGTAACCTATTTATAATTTTCATTTATAACATAATTCTATAAATATTTTTATTGTTTCCTCTTCTTTAATCCTATTACTACCCAATCTTCCAAGTCTATCACATAGTCCAAGCAATGCTACTTCTTTAATATTTGTTCTTTCTTTAATTCCTTTCATATCTTTATATGGCAAATTATTTACTACATAAAGTATATGCATATGGTACCTTACAAGATTACAAATCTTATCAATATAACTGTTATCATTTATAAAGAAGGTTAAAAATTCTTTTGCTAATCTTTCCCCAACCTTATCATGATCATAAGAAGTTATTCTTCCATTTCTAACTTTTGTAGTTAACGGCTTACCAACATCATGAAGAAGTGCCGCCCACATAAAAACCTTTCCATCCTCACTTTTATATTTAATCTTTGCAGCTTCATCCGCTACCATCATTGTATGATTCCATGCATTTCCCTCCGGATGATACTTTGGAGATTGTTCAGCTTCCTTCAATTTATAAAGCATATTAAATGGATATTCTTTAAACAATTTATTATTATATACCTCATTCAAATAATTTGAAGGTTTTTCATCATTAATTAAATGCTCCTCAATCTTTAAATATAAGTTCTGTAAACTAGTCATAATCTTTATTTTCTCCTAACTTACCTTTTAATATAATCTAAAACAACATTATTAGTATTTCACTATATAAAAAATATATTCTATAATTATAGTTCATAAAAAGTACCCATTCATATAAATGAATGGGTACCTCCTTTTTATAATGTTTTCGCTTTTTTATTTCCAAACTTTGCTTTTCCTTGAATCTCAGGTACAGGTTCTACATCGTTTTTAGGCATATGTGTTTTATGGTTGCTTTCTGTACCATGTGGTTCTTTAGGACTAGGTCTTCTCATTCCTGCTTTTGCCATCTATCTCACCTCAATATTAGTTTTTGATACATGAACAATATTTATTCTTATTTAATTTCTTTATCTAACTTTAAATTTCATTCTTCCAATTTTTAGGTGCTATAAGTGCTAAAATTGTAAATAACTCCAACCTACCTAGTAGCATTAAAAATGACATAAATATCTTACTAAAATTACTAAATCCACTAAATGTTTGTGTTGGACCTATAACTCCAAATCCTGGCCCTACGTTACTCAATGCAGTTACAATAGCACTAGCTGAACTTTCTAGTCCTATTCCTTCAAGGGATATGATTATGGTACCTATTACAAATATAAAAATATATAAAACGAAAAAACTAGTTATACTAGCAATTGTATCACTAGGAATTGATTTACCATCAAGTTTTACAGGTATCATAGCTCTTGGATGAAATGTTTTAGCTATCTGTCTTTTTACTAACTTTAATAAAACTACAATTCGTATATTTTTCATCCCACCAGCAGTAGATCCAGCACAGCCTCCAATAAACATTAGTAAAAATAATATAGATTTACTAAAGGTTGGCCATTTATCAAAATCTACAGTTGCATAGCCTGTAGTTGTTATAATAGAGCTTGTTTGAAACAACGAATCTCTTAAAGAAAGACCTATATTTTTATAAGAAGTAAAATTTAAATTCAATCCAATTAATATTGTAGCTGAAAAGATTACTCCCAAATAAAATCTTAATTCTTTGTTTTTAAAAAGTTCTCTCCATTTACCTTTATATAATGCAAAGTATAATGAAAAGTTTGCTCCTGACAATATCATAAATACTGAAATAACTATATGTATATATGTACTATTATAAGCTCCTATGCTTGCACTTCTTGAAGAAAATCCACCCGTACCAACCGTACCAAAGGTATGAATAGATGATTCATACAATGTCATGCCACCTAACATAAGTAAAATCATTTCTACTATAGTCAGAGCCATATATGTTATATATAGAATTTTTGCTGTATCTTTTATCTTTGGAACTATTCTATCCTTTACAGGTCCAGGGCTTTCAGCCTTAAAGATTTGAAATCCACCTACACCTAATGTTGGTAGAATTGCAAGCGTAAATACTAATATACCCATACCACCTATCCAATGGGTAAAGGAACGCCAAAACAAAATCCCCTTAGGAAGATCTTCTATATTGTCAACTAAAGTAGACCCTGTTGTAGTAAGACCAGATACAGTTTCAAAAAATGCATCTACAAAGGAAGGAATACTTCCAGAAATAACAAATGGTAATGCTCCAAAAAATGAAACTAAGATCCATCCCAAAGTTACTATAGCCAATCCTTCCTTAGACTTTATCTTTTTATTATAAACATTTTTTTGGGACATAATATATCCTATAGTAGCTATTAATATTATGCTTATTGCAAATGCTGACCTGTCTGATTGTTTATAGTACAATGCAACAAGTAAAGAGGGTATCATCATTAATGCTTCAAGGCTTAATATATTTCCTAATACCTTGATTACCATGCCATAATTCATTTAATATCCCTCCTTTACCTTCTTTTAAAAACATATCTATTGCTGGTATATTTTGAGTTAGACAGAATATAATTAATCTATCTCTGCTATTAATAACCGTATTGCCATTCGGGATAATTACTTTACCTTTATGAACAACCGATCCAATTATTATTCCTCTTGGTAACCCTAGCTCTGCTATCTTCTTCCCAACAACAGGTAAATTATCACCAACAATAACTTCTGTCACTTCTGCTTCTTCTCCTAAAAGCAACGACACAGAAACAACCTTTCCTCCACGTATAAATTTCAGTATTTCACTTACTGTAATATTTACTGGATTTAATGCTAAATCTATACCTAGCTTATCTATAACATGTGAATAACTAGGTCTACTAATCTTAGTTATAACTTTATTTACATTATATTGTTTGGCCATTAAACACATTAGAATATTTTGTTCATCATAACCTGTTGCTCCAACAAAAGCATCCATTAATGGTAAATCCTCTTCCTGTAATAAGTTCATATCAGTTCCATCACCATGGATTATTAATGCATTACTTAGATTAGTAGTTAAGTATTTACATCGTTCTCTATCTTGTTCAACTATAACAACATTTATATTAGATTCATTTAATTGTTTTGATAAATAATAACCTATTTTACCTCCACCAAAAATCATTATTCTTTTTATATGACGTTTATTAAAATTAGGTCTATATTTATTTTCCCAGTTATTAATAATTTTGCTTTCTCCCATTAAATAAATAATATCATCTTTAACTAACTCTGTTGAACCATCTGGAATAATAATATTACCATTTCTTGATATCGCTACAATAAGTAGCCCTTGAATATTGTCTAGTTCCATAACCTTTTGTCCAATAAATTCTTTTGAGTTATTTATACTATTTATATTTAAATCAATCATCTGTACTCTGCCCTTAGCAAAGTTACCTGAATAAAAGTTATACCTTTTCAATAGGTATCTTGTAATCTCACTAGCCGTTGCCAGGTCAGGATTAACAATATGGTCAATACCCATTTCATTTTTAATAAAATCTAATTGCTTTGTATATTCTGGACTTCTTATTCTAGCTATGGTTTTTATACAACCTAGTTTTTTTGCTAAAGTACATATTATCGTATTTGTTTCATCACTACTAGTTGATGCTAATAACAAGTCATATGTTTCAATATTAAGTTCTCTTAATATTTCAACTTCTAATCCATTTGCATTTACTGTAAGAACATCTAAATGGTCATTTATTCTTTCAATTACTTTAGAGTTTGAATCCATTAATGTTACATCAATATTTTCATTTAACATTGCTCCAGCTAATTTACACCCTAATTTTCCTGCACCTACTATCATAACTTTCATTTTAAATTATTCTCCTCATTTAGCTTTATAATTTTACGTCATTCCTATTTAGTATAACTTTTATTATTTATAATAAGTTTTTATTTTATATATTATTCCTAAATAGAACAGTCCCTACATTATACTATATATGAATATATAATCTAATTATTTTTCTATTTCTCCGCATTTATATACCTTTATAACTCTTTTTGATTTTAATTACAACAAAAAAGAGGCTATAACAACCCCTTTAGTATTAATTATATATATTTAAAATTATTTAATTTTCCACTTTTTAAGTTCCTCTTCTGTTCCTAGAACACAGTGAGTTCCATCTATGTGATTATTAACTCCAAGGCTATAATCTATTCCACTTGTTTTATAATCATAGGTTTCTGCTACTCTATCTTTTTCAACCTTTGGATTTGGATGAGGTATTGCAGATATTAATGATTTGGTATAAGGATGTATAGGATTTTGAAATATTTCCTCTGTTGTACCTGTTTCGAGTAAGTATCCAAGGTGCAGTACACCTATTCTATTAGAAATATATTTAACCATAGATAAATCATGGGCTATAAATAAAAATGCTGTATTAGTTTCTTCTTGAATTTCTTTCATTAAGTTTACAACTTGAGCTTGTATTGATACATCCAAAGCACTTATTGCTTCATCAGCTATTATAAGTTTTGGATTCATTATAAGAGCTCTAGCTATTCCTATACGTTGCCTTTGTCCACCAGAAAATTGATGAGGATATCTATTAGCATGTTCTTTTGATAATCCTACCTTTTCTAATATCTTATAAACCTTCGCTTTTCTTTCTTCCTTACTATCATATAGTTTATGAATATCAAGCCCTTGAGCTATTATTTCAAAAACCTTTTTTCTAGGATTAAGACATGCCATAGGATCTTGAAATATCATTTGCATATTAATTCTTAAATGTTTATTTTCTGAAGCTGATAGTTTTCCTGATATATTTACCCCATCAAAGTTTATTTCTCCTGCTGTAGGATCATATAGTCTAATTATTGAACGTCCAATAGTTGATTTACCACTACCAGACTCTCCAACTAGCCCATAAGTTTCTCCAGGATATATATCAAAAGAAACGCCATTTACAGCTTTAACAGAAAACTTTCTACTAATTTTAAAATGTTGCTTTAAATCTTTTACTTCTAAAAGAGGTTTATTATTTTCCATCTTTTTTTGCCTCCTTTAACATTCTGTCTATCCTGTTTTTAAGTTCTATAGGCATTTCTATATTAGGTGAATTTTCATGCAATAACCAAGTAGATGCATAATGACTATCTGTTATTTTAAACATAGGTGGCTCTATCCTATTATCAATATTTAAAGAATAAATATTTCTTGGAGCAAAAGCATCTCCTTTTACTTTATTAAGTAAGTTGGCTGGTGTTCCAGGTATTGTATATAACTTGTCATCATCAGTATTAACATCAGGCATTGCAGATAAAAGTCCCCAGGTATATGGATGTCTTGGATCATAAAATATTTCATCTATTTTACCTTTTTCAACTATTTTACCGGCATACATAACTGAGACATAATCCGCAACCTTTGCAACAACTCCTAAATCATGGGTTATATATATAACCGATATATTCATCTTTTTTTGAATATCTTTAATTAATTCTAGTATTTTAGCTTGAATTGTTACGTCTAAAGCTGTTGTAGGTTCATCACAAATTAAAAGATCTGGGTTACAAGCAAGCGCTATTGCTATAACAACTCTTTGCCTCATACCTCCTGATAATTGGTGAGGATAAGTTTTCATGTTTTTTTCTGCATTATTTATTCCAACAAGTTCAAGAAGTTCAATAGCTCTTTTTTCCGCTTCCTTTTTTGGAGTTTTATAGTGCCAAATCATACCTTCCATGATTTGTGATCCTATTGTCATCGTTGGATTTAAGGACGTCATTGGATCTTGGAATATCATAGCTACTCTTTTTCCATTAATCCTTTTTCTCATTTCTTTTTTTGATAGTTTAAGTATATCTACTTCAACCTTTTCATTATCCCTATAATAAGTGAAGTCTATATTCCCTGAATTAATCTCACCATTATTACTTAATATACCCATAGCAGCTTTCATAGTAACAGATTTCCCACTACCACTTTCCCCTACTATTGCTATTGTTTCTCCTCTATATAAATCTAAGTTAACACCTCTTATAGCATTTATGCTACCTCCTGAGGTCTTAAATGATATAGATAAATTTCTAATTGATAATACTTTTTCTCTTTCCATAATTTAAAACCTCCTTACATTTCTTTCATTTTAGGATCAAAAGCATCTCTTATACCATCAGCTAACATATTAAAGCTAAGCATTAATATTGCAAGAACAACAACTGGAGCTACTAACATATAAGGATGGCTTGTAAAGTTTTTAAACGACTCACTTATAAGAGATCCTAAAGAAGCCATTGGTGCTGGAACTCCAAGACCTATAAATGCTAAAAATGCTTCTGTAAATATAGCATTAGGTATTGAGAACATTGTATTTGTAATAACCGCTCCTAGAATGTTTGGAAGAATTTCCTTAAATATTATAAAGAAGTCTTTTGCGCCTAAAGTTCTTGAAGCTAAAACAAATTCCTGTTCTTTAAGCTTAAGCATTTGAGCTCTTGCTATACGGTTCATACCAATCCATCCTGTTATCATAAGAGAGAAGGTAATTGTTGCAAGACCTGGCTTTAAAACTATAATAAGTAAAGTTACAATTACTAAACTTGGAATACCATTTAAAATCTCGGCAAACCTTTGCATTACATTATCTACAGCTCCACCAAAGTACCCTGAGATAAGTCCGTAACTAAGTCCAAATAATATATCTATTATAACTGCAATTAAAGCTATATATAGGGATATCCTTGTCCCCATCCATGTTCTAGTGAATATATCTCTTCCTAGTACATCAGTTCCAAACCAATAATAAGTTCCTTCAAGCCCTGTTTTACTTCCACCTTTTGAAATATATTTGTTAATCTCTAAAACTCCACTTGAAGTATTTATTGTTTCTCCACCATCAAAAATACCTATATTTTCTACTAAAGGGATTCTTGGTGCTAGATTTTGATGTGAAATGACTTGTGAATCATAGGTATTTCCATTTATATTAACTCCAACTATAGCCATAATAGTAATTAGTACAATACAAATAAGACCAATTACCGCCCCTTTATTTTTTGTTAACCTTCCTAAAACATCGCTCCAATAGGAATTACCAGTATATATTACATCATTTTGTAATAAATTATTTGTTCCTACTAGTTCAAAATCATTATCTAAAAACTCAAAATTTATTACATCTAATTCATTACTCATGACTCTCCTCCTTTGATAATCTTATTCTTGGATCTATAATACTATATAAAACATCAACAACTAACATTATCCCAATATACATTGCACTATAAATAAAAGATAAAGCAACTATAACGTTATAGTCATTTGATTGAATTGCTGTAACTAAAAGACTACCTATCCCTGGGATTGAGAATATCTTTTCTATTACTAAGCTTCCTGTCATTAGTCCAACTATAAGAGGTGCAAGAACTGTTATAATTGGAATTAATGCATTTCTTAAAGCATGTCTTGTAATTAACTTAACTCCACTTATCCCTTTACTCTCTGCAAGTTGCATATAATCTGAAGCTAAAACCTCAATCATTTCTGTTCTTGTAAACCTAGCTATTGTGGCTATTGTAAACATACATAAAGCTATTGTTGGAAGTACAGATGATTTAAAGAGTGTGTCCCCAGAATATAATAATGGAAACCAATTTACTTTATAACCTAGATAATAAGATAACCCCAATGCAAATACATAAGATGGCAAGCTAACTCCTAGTACTGAAATTACAGTGGTCATTGTATCCCAAATAGTATTATGCTTTATAGCTGCTATAACACCTAAAATAAGTCCAACTATACTACCAAATAAAACAGCTTGTCCCCCAACTCTAAGAGAAATAGGTAAACGACTTTTAAGAAGTACTGAGATAGGTGTATTTTTAGAAATTGTATAAGAAACACCAAAATCTCCCGTAAGCATATTTTTAACATAGTTTATAAATCTAATAAATACTGATTTATCTAATCCGTATTTTTGATTCAATAATAAAACTTGATCTGCTGTTAATTTTTCATCGTTAAATGGTGACCCTGGCATAAACTCTAACATTAAAAACAATATTAATAAAATAGCTAACAAAGTTGCTACAGAAACTGCTATTCTTTTAAGCAAATATTTTTTCATCTGCAATTCCTCCCTTTTTAAAAAATTACAGTGATATAAATATCACTGTAATTCTATTAAGTTTCTTAAATTTTAATATTAATTTTTTACAACGTTTTTATATATTCTTGAAACACCAACTGAATGGAATTCAACATTTTTAACATTGCTCTTTATCATAACAGCACTACCTTTTTGATATACTGGTAAGATAACTGCTTCATCCATAGCAATAGCTTCTGCTCTCTTTAACTCTTCCCATCTTTCTTCTGGATCTAATGCAAGTTTTCCTGATTTTGAAGAAGTAATTATTTCATCATATTCTTCATTTGACCATGATCCATAGTTATTAGAATTCCCAGTAGACCACATATCTAAATAAGTCATTGGATCAGCATAATCTGGTCCCCATCTAGTTAATACAACCTCATAATCTCCTTTTTGCATTCTTTCTACTCTATTTTTCTTTGGCATAACTTCAAGGTTTATAGTTACTCCTGGTAAAGTAGTTTGAATTTGTGCTTGAATAAACTGTGCTACGTTTTGTGCTGATTCTGTATCTTCTACCATAATTGATAATTTAAATTCTTCTTTTCCTAATTCCTTCTTAGCTAATTCAAAATGTTCTAAGGCTTTAACCTTATCTGTTGAAAGGAAAGTGTCAGCCGTTTCACGGAAGTCCTTACCATTAGGACCAGTTGCAAGTAATTTAGGTACTGCAAAATCAGCAACTACTGAACCATCTTTAAGAATATTATTTACGATTGCCTCTTTATCATATGATAGGGCAAGCGCTTTACGGAGATTTTCATTTTCAAGCCCTGGTACTTTTAAGTTTGGTGATATGAACCACAAGTACCCTTCCATTATATTATTAAATTCAGGATCTCCTTTAAATTGTTCTACTTGTTCTCCTGCTAATGTTGCAATATCTAAATCCCCATTCTGATATGCAAGCATTGTTTGTTGTGTCTCTTTAATTACTTGGAATTTGATTCCGTCTAATTTAACATTACCTGAATCCCAGTAAGTATCATTTTTTACTAATTCTATAGTTGTAGCAGCTGGTTCATAAGATGCTATCTTATATGGTCCATTTGCTAATATAGTATCTTTGCTTGTAGCAAAGTTATCTCCAGCTTCTTTATAAAACGCTTCATTTACTGGTAAGAATGAAGGAAATGCCATTAGTGATTCGAAGAATGTAACTGGTGTTGATAATTCTACCACTAAAGTTTTCTCATCTTCTGCCCTTACTCCAAGTTCTTCAACAGATTTTTCTCCTGCTGAAATTGCATCAGCATTTTTTATTCCTGCAATACCTGCTATAAATGCATATTCACTAGCTGTATCTGGATTTACAAGACGTCTCCATGCAAATACGAAGTCATTTGCTGTAACTTCATTTCCATTTGACCATTTTGCGTCTTTTAATTTAAAGGTATAAGTTAATCCATCTTCGCTCTTTTTAACATCTTCAGCTATTGCTAATATTGGTTTACCATCTGAATCTATTGAATATAACCCTTCTGTCACAGCTGCTATAACTTCAAATGAAGCCCCATCTACTGCTATTTGTGGATCCATAGATGCAACTTCCACATCTAATTGAGCTTTTAAAATATTACTAGTTGCTGTATTCGTAGTTCCATTAGTATTTTTGCTTGTACTATTTTTGCCCCCACAAGCTACTAAACTAACAGACAAAGTCATTGCTATTGCCAATGTTAAAAGTCCTTTTACTCTTTTCATATTCTGCCCCCTAATTATTAATTTAGAATAATTCTTCCTCTTTTATCCTATTGTTATTTTATATTATATATGCAATTTTAACCTTGTCAACTTATTAATTTGTTAATATATAATCAAATATTGTATTAATATGGTATGCACTCTTCCTATTTATTGATAATATGTTAATTGAAAACTTTTACAGACGTATATAATTAATTTATCAATACTTTTACTCCTTATTTAATACATTAATCATAAATATAGTCATTTTGTAATATTCTCTAATTTTTAATGTTTATTTATTGATAAATTGTTATTAATCAAAAAAAGAATTGATTTTATCAATTCTTTTCATTTATTTAAATATTTATAATAATCCTGCTCTATCTTTAATATTCTTATTAAAATTCATAATCTTATGCTTATATTCTTCGTTCATTAATGGTGATGTAATCATAAAATCAGCTGATGCGACATTGTTTGCAATTGGTATATCATAAACCTGTGCAATTCTTAAAAGTGCTTTTACATCTGGATCATGTGGTTGTGCTGTTAAAGGATCAGAGAAAAATATAATAAAATCTATTCTACCTTCTACTATTTTAGCTCCGATTTGTTGATCTCCACCTAAAGGACCACTATTATACCCCCTAACTGGTAATCCTGTATTATCTGTTATCATTCTTGCTGTAGTTCCAGTTCCACATAAAAAATGATGTTTAAGAACCTTTTTATTCTTTTCGCACCATTCGATTATGTCAGTCTTTTTATTGTCATGAGCAATTAACGCAATATTTTTTTGTTTGCCAATTGTTATTGTTAAAAATTCATTTTCTAAATCCATTAAATATCCCCCCTTATATTCCTTTTATAACGTAAATCTCTTTTTGTAAGATAATCTTTAAATTACCTTTAATTCTAAGTAAGTAAAACTCACATTCAGAATACATTTTATATTTTACCAAATACACTCTAATCATATATATAAGTTATCAATTTTTTATCCTTTTTAATAAATCTATCATAAAGGACTTTGTTAACAATAAAGGCAATTACAGTTCCCCCTAATATGAAGCTTATTCTCATAGGTACTGATACAGATATATCATATAATACCATGGTAGCTCCTAAAGCATTCATAGTTGTAAATACCATTCTAGCCTTGTATTCCTTAATAAACATATATGTATAATTTAGAAGTAGCACTACATATATAGTTAAACTTTTTGGTATTACGAACTTAAATATTATCATAAAAATTAAAGCACCTAAAAATGTTCCAAATAATCTATATTTAATTTTTTCTTTAGTTTGATCAAAGTGTGGTTCTGTTAATGACATAACTGTAAGTCCTATCCACATAGACTTTTCGAGATTAAAATAGTTTCCTATAGCCATCGCTATAGCTACTCCTATAGCCATTCTTATCGCAAAGTTAAAATTCAAAGAATCTCTT
>JARIDB010000067.1 GCA_029257045.1 Clostridium sp. | reverse complement strand
TATCAGATACAATAAGAAGACAAGTAAATGTAGATTATAACGTAAGGGCTAATTTACAAGCAGGTATGAGAAATACTATTAAAAGACTACTTAAAAAGTATGATTATCCACCAAAGCAAGCAAGAAGAGCTCTAGAAATAGTAATGAGACAAACAGAATTAATGAGCGAAAATATGGCATATGAAAAAGCTAAATGGCAAGGTGTAGAAATTACATCAGCTAATAAGGCAGCAGAAAACTATGGTGACTATAAAATTTAAGGGTAGGGGAATAAAATATGTATGAATTAATAACACAGGAAAAAGCAGATAGAATCAAATATATATTAGAAAGTACAGGTCTAATGTGCGAAATAGAAATAAATGAACTATATAGTAAATATAAAGTGAACGTATTTAATGTAACTGAGACATATGATTATGGTCTTCATGGTTATAATATGAAGGTATTTGATTTGATGGACCAAAATGATGGTGGTAAAGTCTTACAGCATGAAAATAAGCTATATGAAATATTTATTGCATTTGGAGAATGGGGTTATAAAACAAGACTAAAAAATACCCATATTACAGTAGGTAGTTCTAAATCACATGAATACAGCTTTCAATTAGAGCTATCACAAGCATTTATGGATGATGAAAATATTTATATAGTAAAAAATATTTCTAATCTAGCTGGAAAAGGTGCTTTAGTAAGATTATATAGAGGGTTAGGATCTAATAGAGCTAATAAGGAAAATAGAAGAGAAAAGTTTATTGAAGAATTTAATGGTGAAATAAGAAAATATGAAGGCAAGGATTGGATTGTAATTTCAAAGATACCATTAATCGATTTATTTGATGATAATAAAAAAGAAGAGACTTTTTATAACCTAGTAAAATCAATATTACGAGCTATGGTTCTAGTAGAAGGTATAGGAGAGGAGATATAATAAATTATGGCAGATATAAAATATGAAATTAAAGAAGAATTAGGGTATATAGCAGAATCATCAAAAGGTTGGAAGAAAGAATTAAACTTAATAAGCTGGAATGGAAAAGAAGCTAAATATGACTTAAGAGAATGGTCACCAGAACATGAGAAAATGGGTAAAGGTGTTACTTTAAGTATAGAAGAATTAAAAGAGCTTAAGAAACTATTAAATACTTTAGATATTTAGTTTAGATATTTAAATATCTGATTTATAATAATCCTCTTGATTATGGTCAAATTTCATTAAGGGGAAATTATATATATAAATAAATTTATGAGATGAAATAATGTTTGGAAGCAAAAAGAATAAGATAAATGATAAGGAAATAAGAGCTATTGCTTGGGAATAGAATTCATAAAAGAATTGGTTATAAGTCAAAGATGATAATAATAAATATATACAATTGCATTAAAGCATAAAATTAACTTACGATGAAATTTAGTATAAATAAGAAATTTGAGGCTTTCTTAAACATAGAAGGCTTTTATCATAATAAGAGGGTAGGGATTTATGTGATTAGTGGGTTAAGTTTACTTGAAATTGAAGAAGTATTAAAGGAAAGATTATTTAATTGTGAGATTGTAAGTGATATTAAACTTAGTTATGAAGATTTTATTTATTTAGAAAACAAATTTAAAGAAACTTTAAAAAATGCTAATGAAATTTTCGTTCTTAGGAGTTGTATAGAGAAATTTGAAGTAAGTGTTACAGTTCTATTAGTATATGAGGCTCTATATAGATATAAGAATTTTTATTGGGATAACATTTTAGACCTAATTAATAGAGAAAATAGTAATGAATTTGAAGTTAAAGACTGCTTTGTATCTGGATTTAGAAAAACACTTAAAAATTATAACATGAAAAGTTTTGCAGATGTAGGTGGCTATAAAAATGTTACACCTATAATTTGTCATAGTGGTATTCCAAATTCTAGTTTAAGTACATTGTTTGAAATAACAAACCAATTTATAAATGAAGCATATATTGCTCCAGAAGATATAATTGAAAATATAAAATACTTTATAAGATATAAAGTTGATAAAAGTATATATAGATTTATTACAACAAATGAAGATAGGGCAAAAGAGTTCATTTATGATCTTCAGATATTAATAAAGGATGTAAAAAGCTATGACTATTCCTATGAAGATGCGATAGATAAATTTAGCTTTATTGATAGAAGAATACTAGATGAGTATTTTTTATATAAAAGTACAATTTCAGATACAGATGCTCTAAAAAATAAAAGAAAAAAATATTTAGTTCAACCTAAATTAGTTTTAAATAGATTTACTGAGAGTTTATCTATTAAGCTTCCATCTAATATTATCAAAAATGGATATGATGATATTGTTGAATGGATTATAACTATGGATAATAAGGAAGAAATTATAAAATGTTCTATATATGAAGAAAAGAGAGAGTTTATAACTGAAGAAAAAATAGTACCGTTATTACCAAGTGAAAAATACGAAATCAAACTAATATATGAAGGAGATACACTTGGAAAGTGGGAGTATATAGGATTATCTGATGAAATGCCCTTTTTATTATTTGATTCTAACTATAACTTAATAAAATCTAATAGAGTATCTGATGAAAATCTATATGTTTTATTAAAAAATAAATATTATATAGATAAAAAAGAAATTACTTATAGAACTTTTACAATTGGACAAAAAGGTTGGATAGGATATA
>JARIDB010000080.1 GCA_029257045.1 Clostridium sp. | reverse complement strand
CTTATTATTTCTGTTCAATTTTCAAAGACCATTGCCTTATATCAAAACTTATTATTTTAATATTATAGGCTTACCTCTTCATTAGAAGAAGTTCCTCTGAAGACTAGCTATATAGCCAGTTTTCATTGTTTTTGTTTGTCACCCTTAAGCGACTTCATTATCTTATCATCTGTAAACTACTTCGTCAATACTTTTTTAAAAAAAGTTTTTCTAGTTCGTTTTATATGATAATTTATTGTTCCTCTTGGGAACGAATATAATCATACCATCTTTATTTTCATTTTCTTAATTCTATTTTCTTATCTTTTCTATATTAACCTTTTTATACTTTTGTTTTCTACATTTTTCTACATTATTCTACTATTGATACACTAGGAAGAGTATTCTTTATATTATGCTTTAACACATTAGAATAATAGCCTTACTAGTATAAATAAGTTAATTAACTTGTATATAATTAGTAAAACTATTCTACCTATTTATAACAACTATTTAAATAGACTTAATTAAGTTTAAAATATTATATTGTTTTATTAATAACTTTAAAAATAATCTTATCTAACAACCACTTTTTAATATTCTACTTTTTACTTTTTTACCTTATCTTTTATTACATATATATTATTAATACTTTCTATTTATTTATTCATATTTTATATATAAAAAGAACTGTTTCACATTAATATTGCAAAACAGTTCTATTCATATTATATAATTAATATTTATTTGGATTTACTTTTTTAATTCTGCCTTTATAGCATCAGCTACAAATTGTACGTTTGTTCCAACTATAACTTGTATGCTACCCTTACCAGGTCTCATAACGCCCCTAGCTCCTAAGTGCATTAAATCCTTATCTTTAATAGATTGATTATCTTTAACATTTAATCTTAATCTTGTTACACAATTATCTACTGTTACTATGTTTTGATCTCCACCTAAAGCATTGATATATTCTCTAGCTAAAACATTCATATCTCCACTTATTACAGTATTTTCTGTAAATTCATCCTCATCTTCTCTACCTGGAGTTTTTAAGTTGAATTTAACTATTACAAATCTGAATATTACATAATATACTAATCCAACTACTAAACCTATTGGTATGATATATAATGGATTTTCAGCCATTGGTGCTCTAAAACTTAAAACCCAGTCAACTAATCCAGCACTGAAATTAAATCCAGCTCTTATTGGTAATAATGCCATAACAAAAGCTGATACTCCTGTTAAAACAGCGTGAATTACATATAATCCTGGTGCTAAGAACATGAATCCGAATTCTAATGGTTCTGTAACTCCTGTAAAGAATGATGATAATGCAGCTGCTAATAATAATCCATAAACAGCCTTCTTTTTATTATCTTTAGCTGTATGATACATTGCTAAAGCTCCCGCTGGTAAACCAAACATCATAACTGGGAAGAACCCTGTCATATACATTCCTGTTGTTCCTTGCACTCCTGTACCACCCCAGAAGTTTGCTATATCATTTATTCCTGCAACATCAAACCAGAATACTGAGTTTAGTGCATGATGTAATCCTGTTGGAATTAAAAGTCTGTTTAAGAATGCATATATACCTGCTCCAACAGCATCTGTTGAAACTATAGCTTTACCAAATGAAACTAGTCCATTATATACAAGTGGCCATACAAAGAATAATACAAGTGCAGCAACTATTGATGCTGCTGCTGTTACTATAGCAACACTTCTCTTTCCACTAAAGAAACCTAAAGCATCTGGTAACTTTGTGCTTTTAAATTTATTGTAGCAAGTTGCTCCAATTATACCTGATAATATACCAACGAATTGAGTTTGAATTTTACCAAAAGCTGCTGGTACTTCTGAAATATCAATGCCCTTAAACATTGCAACTGCTCCAGTGCTTAATAATGTAGTTATAATTAACCATGATACAAGCCCTGCTAATCCTGATGTACCATCGTTATCATCTGACATACCAACACCTACACCAATAGCAAATAAAATTGCCATATTATCTATTAAAGCTCCACCGGCTTTAATTAGAAAAGCTGCTGCTACGTTATTTGCTCCCCAACCTGCTGGATCTATCCAATAACCAATACCCATTAAGATACTTGCTACTGGCAAAGTTGCAACTGGTAACATAAGAGACTTGCCTAATTTTTGGAAAAACTTCATCATAATACGAAACCTCCTTATTTATTTTACAAACTTAGGCTGATAGTTAAAATAATTTCCTTTTTGAAAATAAAAAAGGCCGAAAAGAATTTATATTTTAATAAATCCTTTTCGGCTCATGCTCAATTTAATGATTACACGCCTAATTTTGTATCTTATTTCGTTTATAAATTTATTTTATCACCTAATGATATTGTTTTCAAGCATATCTTTTTTTGCTTTTTTGTGTATTTTATATGATTTACTTATATTATCTCTTATTTCCTAAACATATCGCAATATATCATGTTTTTTTATTTTGTTTATTTGGTTTTGTTGACAACTCTTTAATTATAAATATATAATCATATTAGGCGTGTTACTGTTTAATCAGGCATGAGTCTCTACTATTGTTAAGACTTATGCCCTTTATTTTTATTTTTTCAATTTTAATTAAATGTATTTATTTTTTAAAATGATAAATACTATAATTATTAATATGAAATAATTAAAAAATATATATTAGAAAGGAAGTGGATTCCTGAAATAGTTCAGGAAATACTATGTTTGATTTTATTAAAAACATGTTTAAAGGAAATCCTTCAAATAATGATGAGGTTTCAATTAATCCAAATACACTTATAGCACCAGTTACTGGAAAGGCTATACCTTTATCTGAGGTTCCAGATCCAGTTTTCGCAGAAAAACTTGCTGGTGATGGAATGGCAATAATTGCTGAGGGAGATACAGTGGTTGCTCCAGCTGATGGAGAATTAACTCTTGTTTTTAAAACTAAGCATGCATTTGCTATGACATTAGATAACGGATTAGAAATACTTGTCCATATAGGTTTAGAAACTGTATCCTTAAACGGAGAAGGATTTGAACAATTAGCAGAGCAAGGAGAAAGAATAAAGGCTGGAACTCCAATTATTAAAATTGATAGGGACTTTATTATATCAAAAGGCTTATCTCTTGCAACTCCAGTCTTAATTACAAATGTTGATGCAACTAAAACTATTTCATCTGTTGAAAGTGGCAATGTTGAAGCAGGTAAATCAGTAGTTGTTAATTTTGAAATTTAATCATATTAATTAAGTTTATAACAATATAATTATATTAAATAAAAGTGGATTCTTAAGAATCCACTTTTATATTTTTAAAGATATTCTAAATCTTTCAATATGCATAGCTAAATAAGCTATTTCATCATCTGATATCTTGTTTATTTCTAAAATTCTACATATAATATCACTAGTTTCTTTTGCTATCTTATACGATTTTCTATATCTTATTTTTATAATATCTATTAAATCGTTTTTGATAGGACTATTTGTTACTATTCTTTCAATAGCAAATCTAATATGTGTTAAAAACCTAGCATAATCTAAAGATCTTTTATTTATTTTAATATCAAGTCTTTTCTCTACATGTTCTATAATTGCATTACTTAAAAAACTATATTTTATAGTATTTGATAGTTTACCATTATTTCTTGATGAATGTATGTGCAATGTTATAAATCCCTTTTCACCATCTGGTATGTCTATATTAAGTTCTTCCTTAATTCTATCTGCAATCTTTGTTGCCATTTCAAATTCCTTATTATATAAAGTTTCTATTTCAACTAAAAATGGATTTTGTATTTCTTCATTATTTTCTAATCTTTTTATTGCATAAAACAAATGATCTACAAGGCCTATATGAATATTTTCATTAAGTTCTTCTCCAAGCTCATCTGTTATTTCAGCTATGGCCTCTTCTACTAAGGCTACAAGTTTAGTGTCTACCTTCGTTAATATCTCATTGAAGTTTCTTTGATTATCTTTGTCTTCTATTATAAATACCTTTTCAACAGCTGTACCTTTTTCTACTATATTACCGAGCTTTTTTCCAAATCCTATACCTTTTTCAAAAAGGATCTTTTCCTTTCCTCCTTCCTTTACTAATAATATATTATTGTTAAATGATTTAACTACAGTAGCATCACTATTTAAAATTATTTCTCTCATGGTACCTTCCTTTATAAACATATTTTATTAATTATCTAAAATCTTATAAAAAGTTATATGATCTCTCCATTGGTTATTGATAAATAAATACTGTTTATTTATACCTAATTCCTTAAACTTATTTCCTAAAAGTACATTCTTTGACCTTATGTTATCAGTTAGTACAGATGCTTCTATCCTATGTAACTGAAGTTCTTCCTTTGCATATTTTAGAATTAATCTTACAGTTTCCTTCATATATCCTTTTCCCTGATAATCTCTATCAATAGAGTAACCTATAATAGCACTTTTAAAAACACCATTTACAATATTAGATATTTTTATTTTTCCTATCATTTCTTTACCTTTGTATATCCCCAAGTCAAAGCTTATTCCTTTCATAAGTTGTTTATAGCTTTCAAGTAGAATACCTTTTTGAACTTCTAATGTATAAAAACTATTATCTCTTGTCGGTTCAAAGTTTCTTAAATGTTCTTCATTCTTTTTATAATAATTTAATAACTCTTCTGCACAATCCGGAGTCAAATTTCTAACCTCTATATTAGGACCCTTTAGTTTAACCATAAAATTTCTATTTATATCTTGATATTCATTTCTATTTATTCCAAAGCTAATTTCATCTATAAATACTCCATTAACAAATAAGTTTTCTGAAAATATTCCTTCTAATACAAAACCTAAATCTAAAAAAACCTTTAAATTTATATTTTCATTAACTATTATATTAATCTTGTATATATTAGAATCTTTAAATATAGCCATTAATATTAGTTCTATAGTTTTTTTTAATAAATCATATTTATTTTCTCTATAAAACTTTAGTTTAACATTACACTTTTTATTATCTTTATCAATTTCAACTATAGTAAATCTACCTATAAATATATTATTACTGTCTTTTATTATATAATCATTTAATGTTCCTTTAACTAAGTCTATGTTTACTTCTTTGTTATCTTTCATGTTTAAATTCTCCTGCTACATATCTTAACTATATTATACCGATATTTAATCATTATATACAAGGGTATATTTTATACTAACTTTTATTCATTATTGATATTTTTATTCATATACTTATTAAAATAGTTATTTTGTGAGGATTATATGATAACTTCAAAGCTATACAAAATAAAGAAAAAACTTCTACTAATTTTCATTATATTGATAATACTTTTTTGCGGGTTTTTATCTTTTAAATTTTTTTATATCAAAAGAAATCCCCTTTATATTCCCACTATAAATTCTGTCACTAATTCAAGGCTTATTTCTGAACAAGCTTTAATTAAAAGAATTAATAGCGTCAATAAGCTTATAACCTTAGAACTTGAATTATCTCAGGTAATTACTATAGATCAAAGTTATGGTGATTTAGATGTACTAAAGAAATATAAAAGGATTAAATTCTATTCAGATTGTTCTTATTATATAGATCTATCAAAGATTGTAAAAGATGATTTAGTTTTTGATGAGGATTTAAATACATTAAACCTTACAATTCCAAATCCTGAAATTTATAATGTAAGTGTAGATAAGGATAAGATAGAAGAAGAAACCTCTGTAAATGGCCTTTTAAGATTCGGAGAAATTAAACTTACCACTGAAGAATTTAAAAATTTAGAACTAGAGATTATTTCAAGTCTTGAAGAAAAGTTAAATAATATTCCTATTTTTAATGAAGCTAAAATTAAAACTAAAACTTCCATAGAAAATTTAGTTAAAGACTTCATCTCTGATGATGTTAACTTAAATATTTCTTTTAAATAATAGTTTAATATCTTTTATAATAGTATAATATATATATAAATAATATACACATTAAAAAGGAGTTGATTTAATTGAAGAAAATAGTTTTAGCTGGAGGTTGTTTTTGGGGTGTTGAAGAGTTTTTATCTAGAATAAATGGTGTGATTGAAACTGAGGTTGGTTACGCTAATGGTCGAACCTTAAATCCAACTTATGAAGATGTTTGTTATAAAAATACCTACTTTGCGGAAAGTTGTTATGTTTTTTATGATGAAAATGTAGTTTCCTTAAATGAAATATTAAATGAATACTGGTCTATAATAAATCCCACAGTATTAAATAAGCAAGGTAATGATGTTGGCAGTCAATATCGAACAGGGATATATTACCTCGACGAAGAAGATTTAGATATAATAATAAAAAGCAAAGAAAATAATCAAAATAATTATGATAAAAAAATAGTTACCGAAATTACCCCTTTGATTAATTATTACAAAGCCGAAGATTACCATCAAAAATATTTAAAGAAAAATCCCAATGGTTATTGTCATATAAAATTTTAATTTACTTTAACCATTTTACTACATAAACTCCTTGCTTACTACTTTAGTTATATTGTTATAAGCTATTATTATAATTATAGATATTTTATGTTATAATTTAATAAATATAAAACTACTGGGGGGTACCTATGGGTAATACAAGATATTTAATTAATAAAAATGAGCATGAATTCAATTATGACTTAATTTATATTAGTAAATCAAAATTTGAAAACGATTGGCATAGTACTTATCATTTTCATCCATTTACTGAAATATTCTTTATTACTGATGGAAAAGGGGCATTTTATGTAGATGACGATATAGTTAAAGTTAATAAGTGGGACTTAGTTATAATAAACCCCAATTGTCTTCATACAGAAAAATCTTCCTACTTAGATACACCTTTGGAGTATTTTGTACTTGGAATTGATAATCTCCTGTTAAACCTTCCAAAATCTCCAACACTAGTTACTAACATGGATAAAGCAGATTTATATAAAACATTAAATCTTTCTTCTCAAAAGGATGTAATGCTTAGTTATTTCAATAGGCTAATTGATGAAATAGAGAATAAAAAGCTTAATTATCAACTAGCTTGCAAAAGCATACTTATGCTTTTTCTAACAGATATCCTGAGAATAAACGCCACTTTAAACTTTGTTGAAAAAAGTAATGATAAAATAAACTTAGAATGTTTAAAAATTAAAAACTATATAGATGCTCATTATTCCCAAAACATAACATTAGATTATTTAGCAAGTATGTCATACATGAATAAATATCACTTAGTTCATACCTTTAAAAAGCAAATAGGAATTTCTCCAATTAATTATGTAATAAAAAAAAGGATAGATGAATCAAAAAACCTTTTAGAAACTACAAGTTATTCTGTAAGAGATATTTCTGCAATTGCTGGTTTTGCTAACTCTTCTTACTTTAGTCAAATATTTAAAAAAACAACAGGTGTTTCTCCAAAGGAATATAGAATAAATACCCAAGATTTACGAAGGAAAGATAATAGAAACTTAGAGAAACCATTTGATATACCCTTAGAAGAATATGTGGATAAAGATATGGATTCAAAAAATAATTCAAAGGAATTAACATATAACTAAAAAAATTATTTAAGAGTTAAATTATTAGTATTATTATATTACTAAAAGGTCTTAATACGTAATTTTATTTATGTATTAGGACCTTTAACTTTATTCTATATCACCTATTAAATACCTTACAACCTGTGATGCCAATATCATTCCTGCAACAGGTGGAACAAATCCAATGCTCCCAGGTATTGACCTTTTTCCAATAACCTTTTCACCAGGATCTGATACTTCTTTACTTATCCCTTCTATAAAGTAAGGTATTCTTGCTTTTTCTTCTGAATATACTACCTTGAGTTTCTTAACTCCAAGTCTCTTAAGTTCATATCTCATAACTTTAGCTAGAGGACATACCTTTGTTTTATATACATCAGTTACCTTAAACTGTGTTGGGTCCATTTTATTTCCAGTTCCCATTGATGATATTATCTTAATATTATTGTCGTAACAAAATTTAGCCAAATAAAGCTTTGCAGTTATAGTATCAATAGCATCAACAACGTAATCAATATCTAAAGGAACTATTTCTGAAACATTATCTTTAGTAACAAAAATCTCATGTGTTATTACATTACAATCTTTGTTAACAGATAATATTCTTTCCTTCATTACATCAACCTTTACTCTGTCAACAGTATCATGAGTGGCTAATACCTGTCTGTTAAGATTAGTAATATCAACAGTATCATTATCAACCAAGATTAAAGTACCGATGCCTGTTCTTGCTAAAGATTCAACAACAAAACTTCCTACTCCACCCACTCCAAACACCATAACTTTGGCGTTCTTTAATTTTTCAATTCCTTCAGGTCCAACTAAAAGCTCTGTTCTGCTTAATGGATTCTTACTCATGCTTACTTCTCCTTTTGTATTTAATTTATCACCTTATTTTAGACTATTATCTTACCCGATACAATAATATTATTTCCCAAGTAATAAAGAGCACTATCTTTCTTTAAATATTTAAATAAATATTATAATATGTTAAGATAATTAAAGATTTAAACATAACTTAAAAAAATTCAAAATTCAAGGAGATAAATTATGATTTTAGGAATTATAAGTGCAATGACTGAAGAACTAGAACTTCTTCTAAATGAAATGACTATTGAAGATAAAATAACAAAAGCTAATATGACATTCCATAAAGGTACTTTAGGCAACAAGAATATAATAGCTGTCGTTTGTGGAATAGGTAAAGTAAATGCTGCCGTTTGTACTCAAATATTAATATCAGAGTACAATGTTACTTCTGTGATTAACGTTGGAGTTGCTGGTGGAATAGGAAAAGATATTTATCCAGGAGATGTAGTTGTGGCAACAGATCTTGTACAACACGATATGGATACAACAATCTTTGGAGATGCAATAGGTCAAGTTCCAAGATTAGATACCTTTGCCTTTAAATGTGATGAAAACTTAGTCAAAGCTGCAATAGAAGCTTGTGAAGAAATTGAAGAAATAAATACTTTTTCAGGAAGAATAGTTTCAGGTGACCAATTTATATCAAGTATTGATAAAATTAAGTGGTTATTAGAAACATTTAATGCCGTTTCTTGCGAAATGGAAGGGGCAAGTATTGCTCATGTTTGCTACTTAAATAATGTTCCTTGTGTAGTCATTAGATCAATTTCTGATAACGCAAACAATGGAGCTCATATGGACTATGATAAGTTCCTACCAATAGCAATTAAAAACTCAACAACAATTTTAAAAACAATGCTACCAAAACTTTAGTAGTTCACTCAAAGTAATAATATAAGCTAAGAGAAATAAAGAGCAGATTTACTCATAAAATCTGCTCTTTATTTTATAATTCAGCTCGCTAAATTATTTCCTTTAATATAAATTCTCAATATAAGTGAAGTCTACATTTCTTTTATTTGAGGATATAGTTTTTTATCTTCTTTATTTATTCTATTTTCTAGTAAAGTTATGATCTTAGTTGTTTCCTTTATAAATGTATCTTTATTTTCTATTATCTTGTTCTTTGTATTAAAAGTACCCTTGTATTCCCTAAACTTATTATGAAGATCTCCCATCTCGTCTATGTATTCCTTTGCCATAGATTTAATTTTAGTATCTTCACTATTTAAAAGCTTTGGGTAAAGGAACTTATCTTCAGAATTCATATGAACTATAAGCTTTCCTGCTAATGTATTTATATCTAAAACTATCTTATCTAAACTTTCTTTTACTTCTATATTATTAATATTATCTTTTATATCTTTAAATAATTTTTTTACTCCATCATGTTGTCTTTCTAAATTAGTTACATCAATCATCTTTCTACCTCATCTTATCTTTAAATCATCTTATTAAGATAATTATATTTAATTCCTACCTTTTTATCCGTAACCTAGGTTACTTATATTAATATTATGTTGAATCTTATAACTTTTATAATATAAATCTTATAACATTGAAAATCTATTTATAACTTATTAAATAAGTTTAGTACACACCCTGATTATTAATTTTTTATATATAAAAGCATTATATATATATCATTAAAATCTAGATCATTATACTATGTTTATTTATTTATATTATTATGTTTTAATAAATTCAACCTAACTGGAAAATATTTTTATATATTCTAAATTAATACTTTAATTTATAGAGCTATTCTTATATACTTAAATAAGATAATAATATACCAATAACATTATATATAATAACATTGAGGGAAGGAGTAATAAACTTGCTTAAAAATTATATAGAAGTAATAGTTGATAACTTATTAGCAACTATTCTTAATGAATATGATAACATCTGCAAATGTCAAAGATGCATTAATGATATAAAGGCAATAACATTAAATAATGTAAAGCCTTGTTATGTTGCTACTGAAAAAGGATATACTTATGCAAAAATTAATGAATTAGAGCCACAATTTAAAACTACCATTATAAGTGAAATAACTAAGTCTATTGATATAGTTTCTAATAATCCTAATCACTAAAATCCATATAAAAATAAGACTACCATTTCTGATACCCTTATTTTAATATATTATGAATGGAATCTTTCTAGCTAAAATTTATGAATAAAAAGACCACTTCTTGGTTTTGGTTCAAACCAAGTCGACTTAGGTGGCATAACCATTTTGCTATCTGCTATAGCCATAATGTCCTCTATTGTTGTTGGGAACATGGAAAAGCTCACCTTCATATCTATGTCTGCTCTTCTCTCTAATTCTTTTAATCCTCTAATCCCTCCAATAAACCTTATTCTTTTTGATGTTCTTGGATCTTCTATATTTAATATAGGACTTAAAAGATTATTTTGTAATATTGATACATCTAATTGTTCTACAGGGTTTTGAGGATTAAATATACCTTCTTTTGCTTCTAGTAAGTACCATTGTTTATTAAGATACATTCCAAAGTTATGTTTTTTATTTGGCTTAACTTCTTCATTCCTTTTATATATTATAAACTTTTTTGATACCTTATCTAAAAACTCTTTTTCAGTAAGACCATTTAGGTCTTTAATTGTTCTATTATAATCTAAAACTTCAAGCTCTGAATCCGGATAAACTATTGATAGGAAATAATTAAACTCCTCATTTCCTATGTAGCTTTTATTTTCTTCCCTCTCTATTTGGCTAACTTTTGCAGCAGATGCTGTTCTATGATGACCATCTGCTATATAAAGATAGTTTATCTCTTTAAATAATTCACTTATTCTTTTCACTACCTCTTTATCACTTATTACCCAAACTGTATGATGATTTTCATCTTCTGATATAAAATCATAAAATGGTTCTTTTAAAATCCAATCCTTAATAATACTTGAAATTTCTTCATTTTTCCTATAAGTTAAAAATATAGGACTTGTATGAGCTTTACATTTGTTAAGATGTTTTATTCTATCTATTTCTTTTTCTTCACGGGTTAGCTCATGTTTTTTTATTATATCCTTATTATAATCATCAATTGAGGCACATCCTACAAGTCCAACTTGACTTCTTCCTCCCATGCTTTGCCTATATACATAAAATGAACTTTCCTCATCTTCCTTGTAGTAGCCTTTATTAATCATATTTTCTAAATTACTTTTGGCCTTTTCATAAACTTCATCGCTATAAACATCAATCCCTAAAGGCATATCCACCTCAGCCCTATCTACGTGCAAAAATGAATATGGATTATCTTTAACCATTTCTCTAGCTTCATTACTATTCATAACATCATAGGGTAATGATGCTATCTTATCTACCAATTCCTTTATAGGCATAATTGCCCTAAAAGGTTTAATAATTGCCATATACATCTCCCCTTCTGCTTTAACTAAAAAAGTCTTTTATAATAGAAAAAACTTCTTCTCCTATTCTTTCTTGAGCTTCTACTGTTGAAGCTCCTATATGTGGTGTGCAGCTAACCCTTGGATGGTTAACCAATCTTTCATTAGTATTTGGTTCAATTTCAAAAACGTCAATTCCAGCGCCTGAAATTTTCCCACTATTTAAAGCCTCTAAAAGAGCCTCTTCATTAACTACCTTTCCCCTGGCACAGTTAATTAAATATGCTCCTTCTTTCATTAGACTTAACTCATGTCTTCCAATTAAATATCCATTTTCTATATTATAAGGAGCATTAAGAGATACGAAATCTGCTTTTCTTAAAAGTTCATTTAATTCTACAAAATCATATTCTAAAGTTTCTTCTTTTCCTAGGAAATCATTATATATAACATTCATACCTAAAGCCTTAGCTTTAATCCCTAATGATCTACCTATTCTACCCATTCCTACTATCCCTAAGGTTTTCCCTAAAATTTCTACACCATTATAACTTTTCTTATTCCACTCTCCATTTCTCATTGTATAATTTGAAGTGCCAATAAACCTTGCCACAGCAAATATATGAGCAATTGCAAGTTCTGCTACAGAATCTGAACTCGAATTTGGAGTATTTCTTACAGTTATATTAAGTTCTTTAGCAGCCTTTAAATCTATATTATCAGTTCCAACTCCTGCTCTTACTATAAGCCTTAGTTTTCCACCCTTTTCATTATCTAATATATCTTTTGTTATCTTTGTGGCAGATCTAATTACTAAGCCATCAAATTCCTTTAGCTTTTCTCCAAGAACATCTTTTTGGTAGTATTTATTTACTACATTAAACCCCTCTTTTTCTAACTTTCTTATTGCATCACTTTGTAATCCATCTGTAATTAATATCTTATACATAATAGCCCCCTATTATTAATTACTTTTTTATGCTTATACTAATAAGGTTTAGAGTATTAACTCTAAACCTTATCTTTTTATTATTACCCCATAATAATTATTGCTTATTGCTAATGCCTCGTAATTTACATTCCTATAAATTAATCTAACCCCAAAATTTCATTAATGTTTCTAAGTAGATCTTTTAAATCTTCTACACTGCAATCTGCCATGTGGCCTATCCTAAAGGTTTTATCCTTTAAACTTCCATAACCATTAGATATTTGATAGCCCCTAATACCTAATTCTTTGTTTAAAGCTGAAACATCTATACCCCTTGTATTTTTTATAGTTGTTACAGTATTTGATAAATGATTTTCGTCTCCAAATATTTCAAAATATTTTCTAGCCCATTTCCTAACTATTTCTGCCATACTCAAGTGTCTATTAAATCTGTTTTCGAGACCCTCTTTGTTTATTATATAATCTAGTTGATAATCTAATGCAAACATATGAGATATAGATGGTGTGGAAGGATATTGATAATCCTTCTTTTTAATATATTTATATAATGCTAGTAAATCTAGATAAGACCCTCTATTCTCTACTTTTTCTGCTCTCTCTTTTGCCCTATTAGAGAAAGTGCATATTGCCATTCCTGGTGGAAGTCCTAATGCCTTTTGAGAAGAGGTTATACAAATATCAATTCCCCAATTGTCCACCTCTATTTTAGTACCTGCTACTGAACTTACAGCGTCAACTATAAAAATTACATCTTTATAATTCTTAACTACTTCTCCAATTTCATTTATTGGATTCATTATTCCTGTAGAAGTTTCATTATGAGTTATTGCGACTAAATCGTACTTCCCTGTTTTTAATTCCTTATCAACCATTTCTTTAGTTATTGTTTTTCCCATTTCAACTTCAAATAAGTCTGCTGGAACATTATTTGAAATTGCCATATCATACCACTTCTTTCCAAATGCCCCAATGGAAAATACAGCTGCCCTTTTTGCTGTACACGATCTTATAGACCCTTCCATAAGTCCACTACCAGATGTAGTTGAAAGTAGAATTTCACCTTCTGTAAAGAATACCTTTTTCAAGTTTTCAGTTATTCCTTTTTGAAGCTCTGATGCCTCTTTTCCCCTATGCCCAATTATTGGTCGTGCCATCTGTTCTAAAACCTCTGACCTAACTTCAACTGGTCCTGGAATAAATAATTTTTTATGCATAAATCATTTTCTCCCAAACTTTTAATTATTATATGTTCGCCTTTGTTATTGTTAATTCTACTACTTTTTTTAAATATTAACAACATCTTTTATTAATCTTTTCGAAATTATATTATTATTTGAATATAATATCATATTTATAGAGCTTTTATATTATATTTATCAATATTTAACCATTATAATTAATATATTATCATTTTGAGTTTCTCTAGCTTTATATTTTATTATAATGTATTCAATTTTCTAATTTATGTGTATTAAATATTATTTGTTTTTTCTTGTATTATTATTAATTATATTTAAAACTTAATATTTACAAGTATTTTAATTGCTAAATAACAAAAGGTATTTCTTTTATACAAGAAATACCTTTTGTTATTATTTAGTTTTATTTCCTAGCTATTTCTTTCCTTTAGTAAATCTCTAATATCTGTTAAAAGAATTTCCTCCTTAGTTGGAACTTCTTCTTTTACTTCTTCTTCAAGCTTTACATCTTCTTCTTTTTTCTTATTTAACTTTGATATAACTTTTATCATTACAAATACCGATAAGGCTATTATTAAAAAATCAACTATGTTTTGAATAAATAACCCATATCTTAAAACTAAATTATCTTTACTCTCTGCTGCAATTCTTAATGTATATGATAGTTCTTTAAAATCAACGCCTCCTGTTAATAATCCGATTAGAGGCATAATTATATCTGCAACTAATGAGGAAACTATTTTATTGAAAGCACCACCAATAATTACACCTACAGCTAAATCAATAACATTTCCCTTCATAGCAAAACTCTTAAATTCACTAATAAATCCTTTTCCTTTTTCCTTCATATTACCACTCCCTATAGTCATTATCATAAGTTGTTAATATAGATTCTGTTTCTCTACAATATCTTACACAAAGGCATTGACCTAAATGTCTTGGGCATTTATAACATAAACACGTTTTATCTCCACCATCGCAACTCTTTTTATACTCTGGACAATAATTACAATTCACTCCATTACCTGCTGGCATAATTATCCTTCCCCTTTTCTAAAGTCTATATGTATATTAAAATATATTTTCATTCTTTAGGCTATTATAATAATTCATCCTTATATAAGTTATTATAATTTTATCCTTCAGTTTATATCCTATTCTTATATATTATCATATTAATTTCTATATTTCATAAAACTTTTCAATTATTACTTGTAACACTTTCATAACTAAAAACTATATTATTATTAGGAAAGACTTTTCACTCATTAGTTGATTGAAATCTTCTAACTCCCATCTATATTAACTTTTGAGAAATTAATTCCTTCTCAAAAAGGCTAAAAGAGATTCATCCTCAAATGAATCTCTTTTGTTTTATAGAAATAGTTGATATATTATTAATAAAATAACTCCTGGTATTCCTAAAAAACCTGCAATTAAGGCAGTCACTGCATTAATTGCAATGGTAAAGCCTAAATATGATCCTAGTATATTTGCTATATAAAGCAATACAATACCTATAATTCCATTTATTATTATCTTAAATGGCCATTTTAAAAGCTTTATTACTAACGATAATAGTAATAATCCTACTATTCCATATATTATAAGTTCCATTCTAATCCCCTCCGATTTATAATATGCTTATAATACTAATATTATTTATATAAGCCAATAAATACATTATTATTAACTAATTATATCATTCCTTGAAACCTCATATTAATCTATTTTCCTTAATGATCTTTCTTTAGCTAAACCAATAAGAAAATTATATCTACTTTTCGCTACATCTTCTGTGTGAATAGCTAAATCTATTAAATTTGGATCACTTACTGAATTAAATAATGACTGCGCAGTTTGCATTTCTACTATACTTTCGTTTATTGCTTCAAATAAAAGTAAGTCTTCTTCTGTGTACTTTATCTTATTACTTTCAATCTCCTGCATTAAAAACTTTAAAACTATGTTATTACTCATATTCTCCTCCTGAACCTTTATATTAAAATTATTTACCATTTTTTAACATAGTATTCAAGATCTTATTTATTTTTATTCTTTAGGAAATTATTATATGTTCACACTTTTTTACATAATGGGAGCAAAAACTTTCAATATAGCAGTAACAAATTTATTCAACCAATTAATATTTCTGCAATCATCTAATGTAATTCTTTGTGATACTTCTAAAGTCTTTGAAAAATCTTCCTTTATTTTATTTATTGACTTTGTTTTATACAAAAGGACCCCACATTCAAAGTGAAGGTACAAACTTCTATAATCCATATTAATAGTACCAACAACTCCAAGTTTATCATCTGATACAAAAGTTTTTGAGTGAATAAACCCTTTAGTATATTCATAAATTTTAACTCCAGCTTCAATAAGCTGATAATAGTAAGCTCTTGTTACATTATGCACATACCATTTATCTTTTAATTTTATATCTCTTTTCTTCCTTCCAATGCTTTTGATAAAGTTACTTCGTCTGCATATTCTAAATCTCCACCAACTGGTATTCCTGATGCAATTCTTGTTACTTTAACATCTAAAGGTTTTAAGATTCTTGATATATACATTGCTGTAGCTTCTCCCTCTATATTAGGGTTAGTTGCTATTATAACCTCTTTAACATCAGCATTCATCCTTGATACAAGTTCTCTTATTTTAATATCTTGCGGTCCTCTACCTTGCATTGGAGATAGATTCCCATGAAGTATATGATATGTTCCATTATATTCTTTAACCTTTTCCATAGTCATTACATCCTTCGGTTGCTCTATAACACAGATAATATCCTTATCCCTATTTGGATTTGAACATATAGCACAAGGATCTTTATCTGTAAAATTACCACATATAGAACAATACTTTATTGTTCCCCTTGCCTTTACTAAAGCATTTGCAAATTCTCTTACTTCATCTTGTGGTAAGTTAAGAACATGCATAACAAGTCTTTGCGCTGTTTTTTGACCTATGCTTGGAAGCTTTGCAAATTCTTCAATAAGCTTCTCTATTGCAACTGGATAGAAATCCATATTATCATCCTTTCTTATATATCCATTTATATTATAAATAAAAAGGCGAAATTAAATTTCGCCTCAAATTTTTATTCTTTTAAAATTAGAATAATCCTGGTATGTTCATTCCACCAGTTAATTTTCCCATTGAATTTGCTGATTCTTCATCAGCCTTTTTTAAAACCTCATTTACAGCACTTAACACTAAGTCTTCTAACATCTCAACATCGTCTGCGTCTACAACTTCTGGTTTTATTTTAATATCAGTTATTTCTTTCTTTCCATTTGCCTTTACAACTACAGCTCCACCGCCTACTGAAGTTTCAAATTCCTTAGTTTCAAGAGCTTTTTGTGCTTGCTCCATATCCTTTTGAAGTTTTTGAGCTTGCTTCATTAAGTTATTCATGTTTCCTCCGCCAAAACCGCCAGGAAATCCTCCTTTTGCCATAAAAACATCCTCCTCTTTATAAATATCTTCTTTATTATAAAATATTTTAATTTACTTTTATATATTACCATTTATTCATAAGATTTTCATTCCTATTTAAGCTAATATTAAAACTTTATAAATATTAATAGTTTATTCATCAAAAACTTCTACCATATCAACGCCTAAGGTTTCTATTAAAATATCTTCTGCTGATCTTTCCTCATCTTGGCCTTCTTCTATTTTAAAATTAACTTTTAAATCTTCTCTAAATATCTCTGATAAAACTTCCTTAATTATAATCTTGTATTCTTTTTTCTCTAATCTATCTATATTGAATTTAAATTGATCTTCATATTCTATAGTTAATATTCCATTTTTGCAATCTATAGGCTTTCCTGTAAGCATTGAAGCATAAACTATCATAGCTCTTCTTGCCTTAAACCTTTCTAGTATATCCTTCCAAGATCTTTTAACTTCTTCTAATGTTACCTTTGAATTTTCATTTAAAGATAAGTCTTCTTTTGATAAACTTTCTTTCTTTTTAATTTCCTTATTCAAATTATTTGTACTAACCTTTTTTTCTATAGGCCTTATTTCTTCAGTGTTTTGATTTATTTTTATATTACCTTTTTTAATGTTTTCTTCTAGCTTATTTATTCTAGATAATATAACTTCATTTGATGTATCATATTCTATTTTACACATTTTAACTATAGCAAGTTCTAAATATATCCTAGCTTGCTTACTTGCTTTAGCATTAGTTTCTGCTTCTTGAAGTATTCTAATACATCTCATTACTTCTTCTGCCCTAACCTTAGCTGCCTGTTCCTTTATAAGAATTATATTTTCCTCTGCTGTATCTAAAACTTCTTCAGGATTATTAGTAACCTTAGCCATTAATATATTTCTATAATGAGTTATTAAATCTTTAATAAACAAGTAAACATCCTTACCTGTATAAACTACATCATCGATTATATTTATGGACCTTTCAACACTTCTTTGAACTATTGCATTAGATAAATTAAATAAGTTATCATTAGTAACAAGACCTAGCATACTAACTAGTACATCATATTCTACTGCACCATTTCCCATGGACATTGCCTGATCTAAAATACTTAAAGCATCCCTTAAGGCACCATCAGATACTCTTGCTATTAGATTTAAGCTTTTATCATCTACTATAACATTTTGCTCATCTACTATTCTTCTAAGTCTTCCAACTATCTCTTTAACATTAATTCTTTTAAAGTCAAACCTTTGACACCTTGAAAGAATTGTTATAGGTAGCTTTTGTGGATCTGTTGTTGCTAAGATAAATATTACATTCTTAGGTGGCTCTTCTAAAGTTTTTAGAAAAGCATTAACTGCACCTGTTGATAACATATGAACTTCGTCCATTATATAAACTTTAAATCTTGCTTCTTGTGGTGGATACTTAACATCATCTATAATATCTCTAATTTTATCAATACCATTATTTGATGCTGCATCTAGTTCAGTTATATCAATTGCCAAACCATCATCTATCTTTTTACACATAGAACAATGATTACACGGTTCTCCATCTTCTAAGTCTAAACAATTTAAAGCTTTTGCAAGAACTTTAGCTGTTGTAGTCTTACCAGTTCCTCTAGTTCCACAAAGCAGATAGGCATGAGCTATTCTATCTTTTAATATTTGATTTTTTAATGTGGTTGTTATATGTTCTTGACCTACTATGTCATAAAAGTTCTGAGGTCTCCACTCTCTATATAAAGCTGTATATCCCATTGTTTATCCTTTCTATTATCTTTTCCTTCTATGATTCTTCTTTATTCTATTATATCCTATAAAAAAATTTTTTTAAATAAATATAAAATATAATAAAACAACTTAACAATACACCTATAGAAGTTTAAGACTATTTGCAAACTATAAAGAATAAAATATTAAAATAACCCAAATATAAAAATACCTTTGGGTTATTTAAGCGTATTATTAACTGTTTTAAATATGCAAAATGTACTAACCTTTTCTAGGTAATATAAATAAAATTACACATAAAATAAGTACAACTAAAAAAACCCACCAATTACCTCTTGTAGTTCCTAAAATACAAGTTATTATAGAAGACGTGAAAACTATCTTTTGTAATATTAGTCTTCTCTTTTCTTCTTTATAATCAAATTTTAATTTAAATGATCTACAACAATATACTATAATTAATAATAGCATTATTATAACTATTATTGATTCCATATAAATTCCCCCTTCATAATATTTATTAATTAGATATTTTCTTTCCGTTTTTTCAAAATTTATTCTTAGTAAAATTATATTATATAGTTGTTAGGAGTTTTAATTTATTTTACTAACCTTATTTTTTATATACAAAAAAGGCAATGTTATAAAACAACATTGCTTTTATAATTTAATATATATATTTCAACAAAGATAAATTATTTTTTACCTAATATACTATCATATTTGGCTTTTAATGAAGTAGGTATACTTTCTTCATTTAATAATTCTATTGATTGTTTATAATTATCTTTACAATCATGAAATGACTTTATTCTATCAAGTAAAGTACTTTTTTGTTTTCCATCATAAAATGATAACATTATTTCTATTTCCTTAGAAGTAAAATTACTTATCATATTTGAATAATTATATAGAGCTGCACGGCATTGTCCATATCTATTTCCTACATAACAAGTTACAACTGTCAATACAAAATTATATTTAGCTGATACTGGTACTTCATTATTTTTAACCAATTCTTCTAACCTTTCTGCAAAAGGTGGTTCATTATAAAAGTTATTCATCTCAAGATGTACTCCCATAAGTCTCTTGCAAGCTAATGAAATTATATTATATCTTTCTTCATCACCTAAATGCTTTATTAACCCTAATTTTTCGAAAAATTGTTGAGAAGCTAAATATGCACTTTTATTTCCCTTTGCTTGATACTTATAATGTTTATCTAAAAACTCTGATATTACATTATAAGTAAAATTATCTTTAAATTTATCACAAATATCTAATGCATTTAATCTTGTTTGTTCTGAAGAACTTGCATCACAATATATTCCATGTAACATACTAAATATAAGTTCTCTTTGTGCGTCATGTGTTTCTCTTATATTTTTAATCCATATGCTTAACTGTTCTTCACCAAATCTACTCTCTTTAATAACAGAAGTAAATAAGCTTATATCAACACCTTTAAGCTCTGTTCCACTTGATAATGCATATTTTATACATCTATTTATATATACTATAAGTTCTCTATCATTTATCAAATTGTCACTCGGATGTGCAACAGAATAATTATTTCTAATATCCCTGCATTGTCCTAAAAAATAAAACCCATCTTCTGATATTAAATTTATCTTTAAACATAAACTTAATAATTCTGAATCTTTTAAATCTAATAAATCTTTTTCTTCAAATTTCTTTTCTAATAGTTGTCCAACAACATTATAGCCAAAATTCCTTACCCTTTTTCTTAAATTATCAATTGAAGCATTCCAAATATAATTTATAGCTCCATCAAATAATCCAACTGAAGTTGCAACACACATTCTAGCTAATAAAGGCCCTCTTAATTCCTGAGGTACACTAACCAACTCTCTAGGTAGGTTCTGCCACCCATAAAAAATTTCTTCATCACTTGCCAAAACATCTCTCGGAACGCCTAAGGCAGTAGTTATTTCTTCTATAAGTGGTAAAGTTGATAAACTAATATCTTTAGGTAATAATACATCTTTTTGTTCAATTAATTTCATAATACGACTCCTTTTATAATATTTTAACTCTACTTTTAAATAAATCATGTTTATAAGTTCCTTTAAATAAATGAATATAACAAGTTTTAAAAATCCTTTTATAAATCCTCCCTAATAATACCTAATTTTTCTTATATAAACAATACTTACATTTTAATATATAATAGTTAATTTGTATAATGTTTCTTTAATGATGTTAAAGTAAATATCCTAAATATAAAATAAATATAATAAATTATTATATTTTATAAAATCCATGGTTTTTTTGTTTACTATAAATAAGTTTTCTTAAAAAAATAAAAATTCGCTATAATCAATAACGAATTTTTACCTTTTTTATTAATCTTATTACTATTATTTTCTAAAACCTTTCCTTAGAAGTTTTTATAACTCTTATTTCAATTAGTGATGAGACTATAGTTATCACTCCTATTATTAAAAAACCTCTTTCTAGTGATAATTTATCACCGATTAGTCCTATAGTGGGGAATAAAATTATCATCATAAAAGAATAGCACATGCTTTCAAGAGATATTAATGTAGCTCTTTTGCTTGATTCTATTCTTTCATTTAACATATTACTACTTATTGGTTGAAGAATTGATGTTAATCCTCCAGTAATGCATAAAACTACTACAAAGCTTATTTTTCCCGTAAATGCAGTTAAGGTTATAAATACTCCAAGTAATAAAGTTGCTATTAATATTCCTCTCTCTTTAAAAGCCTTATACATCTTGTCACTAAATATAGCTGAAATTGCAGAAACTGAGCCATAGGCTAAAAATATAAAGGACATATTTAATTTGGAATATCCTAAACTAGCTAGGTGATCTTGCCCATAGAAGTATATAGTTGCTGAAAAGGTATATATACAAGAGAAAAATATAAGTATATTTATTATTGCCTTATCTTCTCTTACTATTTCATAAGCTCCCTTTATATGATTTATTAAAGTTACCTTTTCACTTTCAATAGCACTTTGCTTATTCTTATTTATCCTCTCTTTATTATCTAACTTATTAACATCTATTTCTTTAAATAGAGATGCTATTATTATTGATAAAAAAGAAACTATTGCTGAAACAACATAACTTAGAGCAAAACTTATTTCACTAATTGCCCACCCTATAAAAGATGCAAGACCCTGTCCTACCTCCATTAGTAAACTTCTTCTACCATTTATCTTAATAAACTCTTCTTCTTTTCCTAATTCTTTTAAACTATCATAGACTAAAGCATCTTCTGATCCGGAATTTAAATTATAACTTAAAGCTGACAAAACAAATCCTATACTAACTCCTAGAAAACTATTTGAAAATAAAGTTATTAGGCAAGATATTAATGATAAAATTCTTCCAATGACTATTGATCTTTTTCTTCCTACTAAATCTGCAAATATCCCCGAAGGTACTTCTGATATTAATCCTGTTACATGAAATATTCCTTCTATCATTCCTATTTCAAATAAACTCATTCCTTTATTCCTTAAATATAGAACCCATATGGCTGATGATATATTAAAAGAATTAAATAGAGTATATACATAATCTATTTTCACATTATTATTTTTCATTTAAATTAACTCCTTATATCTGATTTTTTTACAATATAAAAAATGTAAACATATAATAGTTTGCTTATTCCGTCGCTACGCTCCAAGTCATCGCAAACCATTATATGTTCACTCTCAACTGAAGGATGGAAATTATAATAACTTATCTACAGAATTCATTATTATAATTTCCCCAAAAATAAAAAGACCTGAAAATAATCAGATCTTATTGGAGTTACTTACCGATTTTTTAATAACAAGGCTAATAAACCTTATTTATATTTAAAAAAGGGCGCAGTAATCCAATTTTGTGATTCTACTCCTGTTTTTGAAGTTAATCTTTCTATTAAAAGTCCCAATTTATTAAAAACAAATTTCATTACTGCCCCTCCTTTCTTTTAATCTAAATATTTTAATTTAATTATTCTAGTATCTACCATAATATGTTAGATATAAATACTTGTCAATTTATTCAATTCAATAATTTATTTCCTCTTATCCCTTATATAATCTAACCCTTTAATATATAAAAACTATTAAAGGAATTTTTTCAAAATTACAATACTTTTATTAAATTGATTTTAATAGTAAAATAATTATTAGATTATTTAAGGAGGTTTATTAATGAGTCTATATGATAATAAATACTTATCCATAGTTGAGGATATGTTAGAAAATGGATATTATGATAACAATAGAACAGGAATGCCTACATATAAACTGCCTCATCAAATAATGCAGTTTAATTTAGAAAAGGAATTCCCAATACTTACAACTAAAAAGGTTGCATTTAAAACTGCCGTAAAGGAAATGTTATGGATATATAAAGATCAATCCAATGATGTTACAAAACTTCAAGAACAAAATGTCCATATATGGGATGAATGGGTAGATGAAAATAATACTATCGGTAAAGCTTATGGCTATCAAATAGCAAAATTTAAGCAAGTGGATAAGCTTATTGAAGCTTTAAAAAATAATCCGCAAGATAGACGAATGATAATGTCCATGTGGAATATTGAAGATCTACCTGAAATGACACTTCAACCATGTTGCTACCAAACCCTTTGGGATGTAACAGACGGAAAACTTAATTGTATGCTTGTACAGCGCAGTGGAGATTTGCCACTAGGAGTTCCATTTAATACCAGCCAATATGCAGTTTTAGTTCACTTAATTGCACAAGTTACTAACTTAAAGCCTGGTTTATTTACTCATGTAATAAACAATGCACATATTTATGAAAACCAAATTGAAGGAATGAAACTTCAATTAACAAGAAAAAATTATGCTTATGAGGCTCCACAACTTTGGATAAATCCAAAGATAACTAATTTCTATGACTTTACAGTAGATGATATTAAACTTGAAGGATATAAACATCATGAGCCCATAAAAATGGAGGTTTCGGTTTAATGTTATCAATTATAGTAGCGAAAGCAAATAATAATATAATCGGTGGAAACAACAAACTTCTTTGGCATTTATCTAAGGATCTTAAAAGATTTAAAGAAATAACAACAGGTAATACAATTATCATGGGTAGAAAAACCTTTGAATCTTTACCTAAGATTTTACCAAATAGACATCATGTAGTAATAACTAGTAACAAGAACTTTAAAGTTGATTCTGAAAGTGTAACTATTGTTAATAACATAGAAGAAATTGTTGATAAATATAAAGATTCTGTGGAAGAAGCTTTTGTTATTGGTGGAGGAGAAATTTATAACCTTCTACTTCCTTATACCAATAAATTATATTTAACAAGAGTTCTTAATGATTTTGAAGGGGATACTTATTTCCCCAACATAGATCTATCTAATTGGGAAGTAAGTTATAAATCAGAAGTTTTCTCTAATGAAGAGGAAGATTTAGCTTATGATTTCATAAATTTAGCAAGGAAATAAAGTTTTATGCACAGGTGATTATTTTTTATCCACTATTTAAATTAAATTTATAAAATTTTGTGGATTATTATAATTTACCTGTGTATTATTTTTGTAAAAAAATAAACAAATAGTCTGCTTATGGCCTCGTTATATTCAAAGTCATCGTAAATTTATATATGCCTACTTGAAGTAATGGAGCATCTACCCCATGTGACCGTAGATGAGCTTAATTAATAAGTGTTCAATAAGGAACATCTGCCTCATGCTTCAGCAGATGGGCTTTCACACTAAGTTTAGTCTTCGTTGCACTTGACTTCACTAAGTGTTCAATGCCAAGGGCAAAGAAAACGAGGGAGCCAGTAAAGGGACTCCCTCGTTTTCTTTATCCTATTGTATGTTAATCCTATTGAAGAGTAACCGTATTTTGTAAATATATATTAAAATATTTACTATTTTTTCTTTAATGAGCATTAAAAAAACCCTTCCTACTAGAAAGGTTTAAAATTAAAACCGTGCACCTAGCTTTGGCAGTAATTTATAGACGTTACTATGCAGTTAGCTCTGGTAAGATTTTTCCATATCACACGCAGTAATCACTTATCGCTGCTTCCTTCCGGACCTGACGAGTTTCATGCACTTACGTCGTATGGGACCCGACCATCAACACCACTTACATAGGCAGACTCTACAAATTAAAGCCTAAGCTAGGAATTCAATCCTGCTGTAGCGGATTGCAGGTTATAGGGCACCGCTAACTCCCCATCTAGCACGGCTATGGCGGAGAGAAGGGGATTTGAACCCCTGATAGAGTTGCCCCTATACACGCTTTCCAGGCGTGCTCCTTAAGCCACTCGGACATCTCTCCATAATATATATAATTTTAAACTACTGCTATATATTATCATATAGCATTATATTTTGCAACATTTATCTGATGTCTAGAAACTGTAACCCTTCCTTGCTCTAACAAGGTTTAAGGTAACATTATATAACTGTATCTCTCATTTCTATTTCAGTACCTTCTGGTGCCTTTATTTTAAATAAGTATTCATCTTCCACTTTATATATTTCTTTACCATCTTTTATTTTGAAATTTTTATATCCTAAAGACTTTATTCTATTAAATTCTTCTTTAACATTGTCTACAATAAAACACATATGTACTATACCCTGATTTAAGGAATTCCATTCATTTAATATATCGCCATCTTTAGCTGTTTGTAATTCAATCATAAAGGTTCCTTGCTGTAGCCAAGTGTTAAATATCCTTTTATGAAAATTTGGTGTTTCCTTAATTATTTTAAATTCTAAAACTTCAGTATAAAACTTTAAGGATTCCTCATATTTTTCTGTTTGTATGCAAACATGATGTATATTCTTTTTACTCATACCTTTTCTCCTTCTACAATTAAACTTATTGTTATCCTATATTTATTAAATAATAATTTAGCTTTGTTGTAAATTAATTTCAAAACAAAAAATGAACATATAATAGTTTGCTTATGACCTTGATACGCTCCAATTCATCGCAAACCATTATATGCTCATCATTACCTGAAGGAACAAATTGTAAAAACTTACTCTTCGACTTTTTAATAATTAAGTAAGCTTTTAGTATATATTATTTTTAAACTTTATAAATACTTAGTAGATCTTTTCTTTTTTATCCAAATAATAATTCCTACCCCTAGAATCACACCTAAGATACTAACCATTTGTGCAGTTCTAAGTCCCATAAACATTAAACTATCAGTTCTTAATCCTTCAATAAAGAATCTTCCTATAGAATATAGGATCATATATCCTGCTAATACTATTCCATCTTCCTTTTCTTTCTTTTTAATTGCGAGGATAACTAATATTACACAAATAAGTATATCCCATATAGATTCATACAGAAAAGTCGGATGATAGTAACTTCCTTGAATAAACATTCCCTTTTGAATGAACATTGGAAAATTACTAATAAATTCTTCTGTTACTTTACCACCATGAGCTTCTTGGTTCATGAAGTTTCCCCATCTACCTATTCCCTGGGCTAATATAACTCCTGGCATAATTATATCTACATATTTTAAGAAGTCTATTTTTCTATGCTTTGCAAATATATATCCTGAAATTAAAGCTCCTATTACACCTCCATGTATTGCCATCCCACCATTTCTTATATTAATTACATCTATAAATGAATGATATTCTGTATAGTTAAATGCAACATAATATAGTCTTGCGCATACTATTGCAACTGGAAATGTAACCAAAAAGGCATCTATTACTATATCATAATCTAAGTTCTTCTTTTTTGATAAGTAATAAATAACCCCCATTGCTGCAATAACGCCCATTGATATTATTACTCCATACCACATTACTGGTAGTCCAAAGATTTCAAAAGCTACTGGATTCATGTTTTAGCCTCCTCATTTAATTTTTTATATTTTCTTTAATATAACATGTACTTATTATAGTTTATTCTTTCTTATATTTCTAGTTTTATGGAAAAAGGAAGTTAATAAATCACTACATTCTTTCTTATAAGCCCAGTTAACTTGTACCTTCCAATTAAATATATCATAATCTATTAAATTAATAACAGAACCACAAGCTCCCATATCTTTATTAAATGTACCTATATAAAGTGTTGATATTCTACTTTGTGCTATTAATGAAGCACACATAGGGCAAGGTTCTAATGTTACATACATATCACAACCTGATAACCTCCAGTTATTTAATTTCTTGCAGGCTTCTTCTATAGCTAGAACCTCAGCATGAGCTATAGGTGAATTTAAACTCTCCTTTAAATTATATGCCTTAGATATAATTTTACCTTCTTTAACTATAACAACTCCAACAGGTATCTCATCAACTTCATAAGCCTTTTTAGCTTCATCTAAAGCTATTTCCATATAATCTATATCTAACATACAACCTCCCCCTATAAATTAAAAAGGGGGTTGAAGTAGCCCCTTTTATTAAGTATATATTCTTACCTTTTTAATTCTATTTTTATCTATTTCCTCAACTACAAATCTAATATTATTGTATAAAATCTCCTCTTTCTTTTCAGGAAATCTTCCTAACTTTTCAATTATTAAACCACCTACAGAATCAAACTCTAAAGATTCCATTCTAACTCCTATTAACTCAGAAATATTATCAAGTCTTGCACTACCATCTACTATATATTCGTCTTCTTTTATAACTTCAATATCATGGTTTTTATTTTCGTCATATTCATCCTCAATTTCTCCAACTAGTTCTTCTATTAAGTCTTCAATAGTTGCTATTCCAACAGTACCACCATATTCATCTAAAACTACCGCCATATGGTTTCTAGTTTTTTTCATTTCTGCAAATAAGCTTATAATCTTCTTATATTCAAAGGTATAATAAGGATCCCTTATATAATCTAATATATTAAAGTTTTCATTTGGATTTACTCCTACTATAAGGTCTTTAACATTTAAGATACCAACTATGTTATCTATATTTTCATTGTAAACTGGTATCCTTGAAAATTGTTCTTCTTTTACTACCTTTATTAATTCCTCATAAGTAGAATTAATATCTAATGATATAAGATCTACTCTTTGAACCATTACATCTTTAACTTGAGTATCTGCAAATTGAAAAACATTAAATATTATATCTTTTTCAACACCTTCTAGAACTCCTTCTTCTTCACCTACCCCAACCATTGTTTTTAACTCTTCTTCTGTTATAAATGGTTCAGTGGCTTCTGGATCTCCCCCTAAAAGTTTAATTAATAAATTTGATATAGCAGTAAATATTGAAACTAAAGGTCTAAAAACCTTAACTAAAAAGCTAATAGGCTTAACTACCATTAAGGCAACTTTCTCCGAATTTTGCTTAGCCATGGACTTTGGAGTAATTTCAGCAAATACTAAAACTAAAATAGTCATTATAATAGTAACGATTCCAACAGATCCTTCACCAAAGGATTTAACTGCAATAGAAGTTGCTAAAGCTGAAGCTCCAATATTAGCTATATTATTTCCAATTAGTATAGCTCCTAAAAGCCTACTTGGATTATCAAGTAGTTTTTGAAGAGCTTTAGCTCCCTTTACTCCTTCATCTACCATATGTCTTGTTCTTATTTTGCTCAAGGCCATTAATCCGGTTTCCGACATAGAGAAAAATCCAGAAACTGCTAGTAAAAATATTAATATTATAATTTCTATTGTATATGAATCCAAAAATTTCACCTTCCTAATATAAAGAATTTAAATAATTATATTTATATTATAATACTTTTAATAATGTAGATTATTATTTGAAACATCTATGTTCAATTGTATACTCTTTTATAAAGTTTTGTATAGAATATTTGTAAACTTTGTCTTTCAAATTAAGTATTTGCTTTTTTTAGTATAATAATCCTTTAATAAACATGAATTATAATTATAATTTCATATAAAATAAAAAAAGGCGAGGATTATCCTCGCCTAATAATTTTATTATTTATTTTTAAAACCTTGCTTTTCCATAACAGTTTTCATATTAGGAAAATAAATAGATTGATAAATTCTTGAAGTTGTAGTGCTCCAATTTACCTCTTGTTCATATCTTCCAATATCTTTTAAATAAGAACTCATTTCTTCATCATAAGAATCAATGGAATTTTCAACAGCCTTTATATCGTAATTTTCATTATGTCTAAAAGTTTCAAAAGGAACTCTTGGCTTAGTATGTGATTCGCCGTCTGGATATCCAACTACTAATCCAACTAGTGGAAAAGTGTATTTAGGTAAACCTAAAAGTTCTATAACCTCTTCAGAATTTTTTCTAATACCACCTATAGGAACTGTACCAAGACCTAAAGATTCAGCAGCAATTACTGCAGCACCTAAGGCTATTCCAGCATCAAAAGCCCCTGCACTAATCCCTTCAACATGTTCATGAATTACTTGTTTCAAACCAGTTTTTTCTCCTGCAAGAGAAGTCCTATAAAAGTCCATTATAAAAATTAAAAATACTGGAGCTTTTTCAACATAAATTTGATTACCTACTAGCTCTGCTAACTTTGCTTTCTTTTCTTTATCTCTAACTACGATAACACTAGTTTGTTGCCCATTTATCGAGTTAGGCATAGCTTGAGTAGCTTTTACTATCTCATCAATAACTTCAATTGAAATATCCTTATCCAAGTATTGTCTTATAGATCTATGATTCTTTATTGTTTCTATTGTATTATTCATTATTTAACACCTCATAATTTTAATCATTGCTCTAACACAATGCATTGTTTATTTAAATCACTTATATTTTTACTTATTTATTTAAAACATATAAGTAACCATATATTTTATACTTTTCTATGTTTACAATTATATCAATAATATATTAATAAGGTCCAATAGACATTATTCATATATCTATAACTAAAATTCATATGTTTCTCAATTATTCCATTTATCCTATATTAAACTAATTCATTCTAATAGTAGTAAATATAATAACCTTTAATGAAAATTCTTTCACCCTAAAAATAACATAGCATATTAACAATAACTAAAAGTATTGCTTCTATCGTATGATTATTCAAGGTTATCACACTCCAGTATAGTATTTATATATAAGTATCTGTATTTTCTTAGCTTAATATTCTATATATTCATTAAAACAAAAAAAAGCTTAATATTATTAATTAAGCTTTTTTCTACCTATATGGTACCCCCAACAGGAATTTTCTTATATGTTTTTATATGTTGACTTACGTAGTAAAAACTATACAAACCCCCATATATACTATATCTAATATACATTTAAAGTATTATTATAACAATCTTTATTTTCATACTTATTGGAGGATAGTCCCCATACAGTCCCTTATTTAAAACAATTCTCTACCTTGTCCATCTTTAAACCAATCTATTATTTCTTGAAAATCTCTTACCGGGCTCCTATATCTACTAGTGATAATCATATCACTTAATATTTTTTGCCCTTCTTCCTGATTAATTATCCCTTTATCATAGGCTTCATATAACACTCCTAATGTCCCCATAAACTTAATACCTTCACGCCTACACAAACGTACTACAGCTCTCATATCATCACTAACTACAGTACATCTACGCTTTTTAGCTATTGCTATGCATGCCGATTCACCAAGCCCATATTTTTTTCTTATATCTAAATAAAATCTAATCTCATCATTCTCACTATTACAATCAATAGAATATTGTTCTATTATTTTATCATTTATAGCTTGCCTTATAATAATATCAACGTCACTATGAACTACAATTTCAAGGAACACATCTGTAGGTATTATCATATTTTCCGCATAAAGTTTTGATAATATACTAAAATTACCAGTCTTGCAAAAATTAAATATTACCGTGCTGTCTAATACAAAAGGCGGCATTTTATTCATCTATGCAAGCCTCCTGTACACCATTATTTTCCCATTCTAAATCCATATTTGTAATTGATATATCTACATCATTAAGATACTCTTCTAACCTTTTTTCACTAATTTCATAACTATCATAACACTTAAGAGCTTTTTCTAAATATTTCTTTGATATATACTGTTCTTTAGTTACAGTTACCAAATCAGTATTATATCCTAATGCTGCTGTTAATTTTGTTATTCCGATATTATTATACTTATTAATATCCTTTATATATCCAAGCTTTTTTAATTTAATCAAAATAGCCTTCCAACTGACTTTAAAGTAATGTTGTAAATATATAATATCAAATACATCAAGTTCCTTACCATCAATTAATTTTTTATCCAATTCTTTAACTATAGTTTCATCTGGCATCAAAAAATACTCTGCGAACTTATCAGCTAATACTTCTATCGTATCTTTTGATGCATTAACACTACATACTCCACCCTTTATCCCTTTATCAAAGAAAAAATGACTTAGTTCATGAGCTGCCGAATATATTTGATGTCCTAAAGTTTTGTTTGAATTAATAACCATAATATAATTTTTGCTATCTTTCATAAACAATGCTGAGAGACTCTGACTTTCAAATGGTTTTTTAAATAAAATTATTCCCAAACTTTCAATCAACAAGAAAATATCATTAATCGGTCCATCCCCCAATAACAATTCTTGCCTCTTCTCTCTGGCTCTTGTCCTCGCTCGTAAATCTAAGTCTAAATCCATTTATATATTAGCCTCCTCTATTATCTCATCAAGTAATCTTATATTTGTTAAAATTTTATTTCCCCATGCTAAAATTTCTGACTCTTGTTCTGTTATTTCAGCAGCTCTAAATGCAAAGCTTAATGTTTCATCTTCATTCTCTTCCTTGAAATTAATAAAATAATCTAGTGAATATCCATATAGATTTGAAAAACTATTTAGCAATGATAAATCTACCTCTATTTCCCCTTTCTCTATTTTTATAACTTTTCCTCTACTTATCATTAATTTATTAGCTACATACTCTTGAGTAAATCCTATTGTCTTCCTAGCAAATTGTAGTTTTTCTCCAATTATCTTTTTCATTATAATTACCTCCTAAAATAATTAATACTATTTAATTATTTTCAAATTTACCTCGTAATATTAATACTATTACCTCTTATAATATTAATTATACACTTTTGTATAGATTTTGATACATTTTTTTATATTTAATTTGATAATGTTTTAAATATTGAACTTTATCTCTATTTGCCTTATAGTTTTATTGTTATTTAGATTTACTAACCTTTTATAAATCACCTTTCAACTTCCTTTTATAACCTCATTTACACAATCTCCATTTCTTCCCTTCACATATGCAACTCCTTTTAATCTTGCTTTCTCATATGTATCTACCAAATCCTTTCTCATTTGCGGAGGTACAAAATCTGATAATGCTTGTGCATTTAAAAAAGTAGATGTGGCACTCATAATAGCACCTTTAGCTGATATAGATGCAAGCCTTTCTACTTGAGGCTTTAATATAGCTCTTAATCTTTCATCAATGATTTCAACAACTAAATTAATATTGTCATTTGCTACTTCAATTTCCAATCCTTTTTGACATAAAGTTCTTACTGCTTCTGAAAATTTATATCCTTTAACTTCTGCATATCTATTTATTGCTTCTAATTGTTTCTCTGTAAATCTAGTCTGTTTTATAATTGACATTACATCCCCCACCTTTATTTATATATATTCAAATAAATTTAATCATATATTGTATTACAACAATAATCATTTTCTCACAAATGTGTTACACCTCTAAATATAGTATTTTCAAGGCTTTGCCTTGAAGTTGTATCCGAGTGTGTAACACTCCTTATCCTGCCCTTTAAAAAAGGGTAGTAAAATTAAATGAAAAATCTTACTTTAAAAATAAAAGTGGGGCATAAATCCCACTTTTAATTTACATATTATGATTACTTTCTTTCATCTTTAAGTATTACTCCATCATAAAGAGAAATTTTCTTACCACTGTTAGAAATAAAATAATAATCTTTTCCGTTATGTTCTATCCTACCATCTATCCATATATCTAAATTTACTTCTAAATATTTTACCGGTTGTCCACTTGTGAAATATGTGCTTCTATCTTGAGCTTCATATCTACCACTTTTATTTTTATAAAACTTCATTTTATTCTCCTAAATTTCTAAACTTTATTATATTATTCATTATCCCAACCTAAAAGTTTTTGTTCTAATTTATAATATTTCTCATATTCTACCTTACTATTTTCTATTACCGATTTATTATTTATATTTCGTTGTGATAATCTATCAACCTTTTTCTCTTTATTATCTTTAGCTTTTCTATTTTTTTCTTTCCAGCTTTCTAAATGTATCTCTATTTCTAATAAATTATTAAATCCTCTTGAACTCCAATCCTCTAATGTTCTAATTATATATTTTATAGTCTTGGCATTATTTTTTCCTGCTTCTATAATTGCCTTTTCTAAGATATCTATTCCATATTTTTTTTGTAAGTTAACTAAGATTGCTTTATCATTATTAGTAATATATGTAGAAATATATTCTTTATATATTATTAAAATATTATTATCTAAACTACTTTCATTGAAAGTTTCTTCTTCTTCTTTTAATATAGATTTATTTATAGATGGATTTATAGAATATGTATCTTTTACTATATCATTTACTATATTCGTATCTTTATTAACACTAGTTATATCAATAACTTTACCGTATTGATTATCATATTTTTTACTGTATCTTTTTTTTAATACTATGATGCTCTTCTTATCTTTATAGTTAGATTTATATATCCATTGAATAATATCTTCACTTTCCAACTCTCTAATAATCCTCTGCAACTTACTCCTTTTTATTCTTAACTTATTTTCTAAAACAGAATAACTAAAATAACATTGATTTCTTTCTAACCCTTTATACTCAATCTGATAATTTGTGTTATAAATTATCCAAGCTAAAACCAAAAATTTATCCATATCCTCATTAAATATTTCCCTAGACCTTTTATCAAATGCACTAAAAAAAATTTCTTGCCCTACAGATTTTATACCTTTTGCACTATCCTTATATACCTGCATTTACATACCAACAATATTTTCAAGTGTCCCAACAATATTTTTAAATGTATTAATTTGCATCTCATAGGTTTTAACTTTTCCTTCAAGTTCCCTTATATATATTTCTTTTTCCACCATTTTAATATCAGTAGTTATTCCTAAATACTTATCTGATTCTTCCCTAGTAATTCTCCACTCCTTACCTACCTTAACCCCATTAATTTTTCTTTCTCTCAATAATTGTCTAGTATGTGCCAAAGATATATTAGCTATCTTTGAAAATTCTTCAACTGTTAATACCTCTTTTACAAATTTTTCAATCATCACTTTTCCTCCTTAGAAAAAAATAATTTATATGGTGTAGAATCTAATACCTCTGCCAACTTAACCATTAATGGATAAGTTGTATTTGTATAATCACCTTTGTCAATCTTAACCATCTTATTTGGAGAAATCCTCAATATTCTAGATAACTCCTTTTGTGTGTACCCCTTTTTTATTCTAGCAATTTTTATATTCATAATTACCTCCCATAGATATTTTTTATCTGTTATTTATACTATAATAGATATTTATTATCTATGTCAATATCTTTTTTATTCTTTTATAGATATTTTTTATCTGTAGTGATATTATTATAATTGAGGTGATTTAATTGAAAAGATATGAAATAATATCAAATAATATAAAAAAGTTAAGAAATATTAATAAATTAACTCAAAAAGATTTAGCAAAACTTCTCCACAAATCTGAAATAACTATTCGTAAATACGAAAGTGGGGATGCCTATATTCCATTTAACTCCTTAGTTGATATTTGCAGGTTATTTAATATTACACCTATGCAGATTTTTACAGCAGATGATAAATATAATGTTGAAATGCAAAATATTTTAGACGAGTATAAAGACTACCTAAATTCTACTTCTTTACTAGCCCATCCATCGGACTACGAGTTTATGACTAGAGTTAAACATGGTTATGGTGACACTACCATATTGTTAGAGTCATTAATTTCTCATGTAGCAATAAATAACAATATAGATATAAATTCACTTGAATTAACTCCTATGGAGAGTAAACGAATTTATCGACTTGTTAATGCTATTATTAAAGAAATCTTAATTGAATCACGCTCTAATAAGAATATGAAAGAGAAATCTTAATGGCTAGTTTCACTCAATTATCAAAATATAATTGGCAAGTGGTTATTTCGCTTGGATATGATGAGAACGGTAAAAAAAACAGGGTTAAAAAACAAGGGTTCAAGAATAAAAAGGAAGCCGAAATATTTGTTACTGAAATATTGAGTAAAAGAAATAAAGGTTATATTACTCCATCAACAAATAATATTATTTTAAAAGATTTCATACTTCAATGGTTCAATGATTATAAGTGTAATACGCTAGGTATTAATACAAAAAATAACTATCTTAGTGGAATAAACTATCATATTATACCCAAACTTGGTCATTATAAATTAACTGATATAACTAATATAATTGTACAAAACTTTTATAATAGCCTAATAAATGATAAAAAGTTAGCTCCTGCTAGTGCTAAAAAGATAATTGAAATATTAAATAATTGTTTTAACTATGCTAAGAAAAATAAATTAATATACAATGTTCCAACTGATATCGAAAAAATGAAATTAGAAAAACCCAGAATAGATTATTGGAATAAAGAAGACATAGATTTTTTTCTTAATGAAATAAGAGATAATTATATATATTCTCCAGTATTTATATCTTTACTAACAGGTTTGAGAATAGGTGAGATTTGTGGTTTAAAATGGAGCTCTGTTGACCTTGATAATGGTTATATAACTGTATGTAGTCAAGTTATACAGGATAAGTTAAATAAGCAATTAATTCTATCTGATGTTTTAAAGACCTCTACAAGCTATAGGAGTATTTCCATACCAAATATATTAGTTAATCACCTAACAGCTCTTAGAGAGCTCGATATTGATAATATTAATGACTTTGTTATAAAAGATAGAAATGGTGGAATGGCTACTCCTAGAAATATTTCTATGGAATTTTCTAAAAAGGTGTCAAAATATAAAAACCTAAAACAAATAACTTTCCATTCACTAAGACATACCCATGCCACCATTTTAATTTTTAATGGTGAAAATATTAAAGTTGTTAGTGATAGATTAGGACATAAAGATATTTCTGTAACATTAAATACTTATACTCATGTTATGGAAGATATGAAGAAGAATACTGCTTCATTACTTGATAAAATCTTTGATAATAAAATTTCTAGTTTTTAATAATATTAATACATTAAATATGACTTTATCTAAATTAAAAAATGTCAAATTTAGATTAAAAAAGGCAACTACTTCGTATTATATAATACGAAGTAGTTGCCTTTTTTTAGGTTATACATGCTTAAAAGTCCAAGATTTATGGTAATCATCGCTATTGCTATACCTTTTTAGTATCAGTTGCTCGGTTGCTACACTCATTTTCAGTTGGCATTTAGTAGTACCAACTCCCTTTTATTACACGCTATTTGGGAGTAGCGACAAATATAATAATATTATAACACTACTTTATCAATCTTTACAATTATATAATCTCTATGCTCTGGACAATATATAATTACATTCAATTTATTAAATAGTTTAAAAGGAGTATTTCACATGTTTTATATTTATTTGTTCTACAATGAAAAAACTTTATTATACGTAGGAAAAAGCATTAATATTTACTCAAGATTTAATTCACATAAAAGTTCACAAAAATGGTTTTCTGAAGTAACTCATATTCATATTGCAACTTGTCAAAATAAAATTGATATGGACATATATGAGTTATATTATATAAACAAATTAAATCCATTATATAATATTGCGTCAGTTAATGATTCTCCACCAACTTTTACAATTACTAAGTTAGAATTTAAAGCTTTTACAATAAAACAATTCTTAAATAAATTTACCCCAATTCCAATAAAAAGAGATTTATTCTTAACACGTAAAAATAATTATGAAAGTTTTTTAAATGATTCAATAGACATAACCAATAAATATATCTCTATATTTGATATAACCTCCAATAAACTCCATTGGCTTATAGATGAAAATACTATGAGATTTATTACAATAACCAATTCAAATCTACTTAAATCTTCAATCAAATATGTTCTAGAAAATAAAATAGATTTAACTAAAGACTTTGAAATGCCTCTTAATGATATCAATTTATCAAATAAAAGTGACCATTTTATCATAGTCAGATTCACCCACTTTAATACTAATACCTACCAATCAGTTATTGGTACAGGTTGGTGTACATTTACCAAATACGTAAATAGCACTAAGGAAGATGTTCCCACTTCGTGTAGCTTTATAAATATAAATTTAATTCATCTTATTAAAAACAACTTTGACTTAAAGCATATAATGAAGTGGACTTATTAGCTCTATTTTATTTACATGATATTATTTTATTTTCTTCAATTAGGATAATAGTCCCCTAAAAGTCCCTTTTATACAATTAAAAACGGCTTAACCTTACGATTAAGCCGTTTCACAAACCAATATGGTACCCCCAACAGGAATCGAACCTGTATCTGTCCCTTAGGAGGGGACTGTTCTATCCATTTAACTATGAAGGCCTGTAACAAGATAAATTTTATACCATACTTAATTAGATGTCAATAATACTTGGTTTCATATATAGATTTATTTTTTTATATTTGTATTGTTATTTTAACCTTAAGCTTTAGCTTGCATCCATACTTTAAAGGTATCTAAGGAAAATATAATAGTTTATTCACTTTTATAACTCTTAACTTTATTATATAATTTATTTATGTTATTTTTTTGAAAGGAATTGATTTTATGATTAGATCAGTAATATGGTATTCTTACTTTTGTATTTCTTTACTTAATAAAGCTATTACTTTATTAAGGGTTAAATACCTTGAAAATAAGGGAGAAACTGAAAAGATGGAGACTTTTGTTCATAAAGCTACTTCTTCATGGGCTGAAGGTCTTTTAAATATGGCTGGTGCTAAGGTTAATGTTCATGGTTTAGAGAACTTACCTAAGGATAGAAACGTTCTTTACATAGGAAATCATCAGGGTAACTTTGATATCCCAATTTATATTTCTAAGATTCCTGGACTCAAAGGATTTGTTGCTAAAATAGAAATTGAAAAGATTCCTGTTCTTTCTAAATGGATGGAGTATATGCACTGCGTTCTTATGGATAGAAGTAGTCTTAGAAGATCCAGCGAAGCTATAGTTAAAGGTATTAATATATTAAAGGAAGGTCATTCTCTTGTTATTTTTCCAGAAGGGACAAGAAGTAAGGGAAATTCCATGGGAGAATTTAAATCTGGAAGTTTTAAGCTTGGAACCAAATCTAAGGTTCCTATAGTTCCAGTTACTATTAGCGGATCTTACAAACTAATGGAAGCTAATAAAAAGAAATGGATGTTAAAGCCTTCTACTGTTGATTTATATATTCATCCATTAATTGAAACTTCTGAATTAACTAAAGAAGAGCAAGATGTACTTCCACGTAAAGTTTATGAGATAATACAAAGTAAATTATAAAAAATCAGAGTTTTCTCTGATTTTTTTATGGACAATTTTTCTTTTAGCATAATTATTTTACCTTTTTTAGATATTTATATACATTCTACCCCATTTGTAACCGTTTATCTGTGGTTTTTCTTTGATTTTTTTAAAATAACTTATTTTACTAGGAAATAATACGAGCATATTTCCGAAATATAGTATATACTAAGTTAGTTGACAAAAAATAATATATTTTTATATTGATTATAAATTATTTTAAATTATAAAAGAAAAAGAAAGAAAGAGGATTTTTAATGAACGAAATGAAATTTAGTGACCTTGGGCTTAGCGATAGCCTTTTAAAATCTATAAGTGACTTAGGTTTTGAAAAACCATCTCAAATACAAGTTGAAGCAATCCCTGTTGTTCTAGATGGTTATGACCTTATAGGGCAAGCGCAAACTGGTACAGGTAAAACTGCTGCCTTCGGATGTGGGATTATAGACAAAATATCAGCAGAAGATGGACTTAGTGCAATTATATTAGCTCCAACAAGAGAATTAGCTGTTCAAGTTAATGATGAGCTTAAAAGATTAGCACAATATTCAAACTTGAATGTACTACCAGTTTATGGTGGAGATCCTATCTCAAACCAAATTAGATCTCTTAAGAGAAACATAAACATAGTAGTTGGTACTCCTGGAAGAGTATTAGACCATATAAAAAGAAAAACCTTAAAACTAGATACAATTAAATTCTTAGTTTTAGATGAAGCAGATGAAATGTTAAACATGGGATTCATTGATGACTTAGAAGAAATAATAAGTCAAGTACCTAGTGAAAGACAAACTTTATTATTCTCAGCAACAATGCCAGATCAAATAAGAAGACTTGCTAAGCGTTATATGAAAACTGATACTAAGCATATTTCTATTAAGAAAACTTCAATGACTGTTTCAAAGATTTCACAAAAGTATTTTGAAGTATCTCATAAATTAAGATTTGAAGCTCTTTGTAGAATATTAGATTTTGATACACCAGCATCATCTATAATCTTTTGTAAAACTAAAAAAGGTGTTGATGAATTAGTTGAAGGTATGCAATCTAGAGGCTATATAGTTGAAGGTATGCACGGAGATATGTCCCAAGCACATAGAACAAGAACTTTAAAGAAATTTAAAGAAGGTGCTTTAAACTTCTTAATTGCTACAGATGTTGCAGCTAGAGGAATTGACGTTGAAGGTATTACTCACGTTATTAACTATGATTTACCTCAAGATGTTGAAAGTTATGTTCACAGAATAGGTAGAACTGGTAGAGCTAACAGAGAAGGTATTGCTTACTCACTAGTATCACCAAAGGAATTTTCAATGCTTAAGCAAATTAAGTCTGTTACAAAAAGTGATATAGAAAGAGCAACTATTCCAACTGTTGATCAAATATTTAAAAATAAGTCTAAATCTATTTTAGATAATATATCAGAGACTATAGGTCAATCAGGTTATGAAAAGTTCATGCCTATGGCTGAAGAACTAAATGAAAAATTTAATGCTGTTGAAGTTATAGCTGCATTGATGAAAAGTAAATTCAGCGCTGATTTATTAGATGGTTATACTTCTAATGTTTTAGAAGCACCTAAATCAGAGGATATACGTTTATTCTTCTCAATAGGTAGAAGAGATGGAATTAATCCTAAGTCTTTAGTTAATTTTATTAAAGATACTGCTAGAGTTAAGGTATCTTCAATTGGCGATATAGACATATTAGAAAACTTTGCCTTTGTAAATATAACTCCAGACATAAAGGATCAAGTTCTTGATAAATGTATCGGTGTTAAGCTTAATAATAGAAAAGTAAACATAGAGGTTGCTAACAGAAACAAAAAAAGAAACTAGTTAGCTAATAAAAAAAGCTGTTTTAGATTATCTACTAAAATAGCTTTTTATTTTTTGGGAAAGTATAATAACTTTATCCATAGAATAAAGTTATTATACTTTCTTCCCTCAGTTAAGAGTGAAATTATAATAGTTTGTGATGACTAGGAGCAAATCGAGGTCATAAACAAACTTATATATATGACACTCTTTTTATTTACACTTAGTTTTTATGCCCTCATATAAATGCTTTAAATAGGTTGTATTTGCTCTTTCATTATCTAAGATATCAATCCTATCATAAGCCATCTTAAGAGCTTCCCTGGCTTCCTTATAATCTTTATCTCTTATGCACTTGCTAGTATAAGTTAATAAATAATCTATTTTTAAAACTATTTCTGCTAAATCTTCTCTATTATCATTTATAAGTTCTACTAAAAGAGAATATATCTTAGGAGAAGTATCCTTTCTTACGTTGCTTAATAAATTATTGTTCTTACTTGTCTTTCTTGCCATCTTATCACCTCTAATTATATTCCTATTATATTTATTTTTTATTTATATTAATTTATATCATATTTTTATAGTATAACCAATACATTTTTAAGGATGATTGAATTTTAGGGGGTTATTTTAATGCAACAATACGTATGTGTTCCTTGTACCTATGTTTATGATCCTGAAGTAGGCGATATTGAAAACGGTGTATATCCTGACACTAATTTCGATGATTTACCAGAAGATTGGGTTTGCCCAGTTTGTGGTGCTTTAAAGGATGAATTTGAGCCTATTGATGAATAAATAAAAAAATAAAAAACAGTCTAAGGACTGTTTTTTAAGTTAATTTTACCAAGTTATTTCTAAAATTATTTATATATTTAATATTTTCTTCTTTTAAGTTTATAAAGTTATTTATAATTTTATCAATTTCTATTAAAACCTCTTTTATATCTTCATTATTTTTAGATCTTTTATAACCTAACTTTCCTAAAGCAATTAATCTTTCCTTTTGATCCTTATTAAATTTAATAATAGGAATCCTTGAAATATATCCTGATGTTATCATATTACTTCTATTTAATACTCCTCTAACTAAATAAGTTACAAGAGTTGAATTTAAATAAGAAAGTAGAAAATAACTTTCCTCATCACTGCATATAACTGCCGAATTAACGCCAAAGGTGCTATTTTCCTCAAGCTTTGCTGCTGAAAACTCAACACCCATTGAGGAACATATAATTCCTGATTTAAATAATAAATCCTTATTTCTAACTATAAAATTTGTAACATCTTTTGAAATGCTTAAAAAGTCTTCATTTATAAAAAGCCTTTTATTTGTATAAAACTTATCTTTTCCTGGATTCTTATAAAAATCAATAGTGTAAGGATAGACCTTTTCCTTTGACAAATATAGTTTATCATTTCCAGTTGATATTCCACTTATACATTTATACCTATTACCAAGTCTTTCATTATTAAATAATGCTTTTACTTGTTTAGGACATCCTATTAAGAATTCTTTATTATCTTCTTTATTGTTTAAAATAATATCTTCCAAAAAGCATTTATTTCTAGACCCACTTTTTAGATCAAAAATCTTCTTTAATTCTATTGCATCTTTAGATCTATTATTAACTACAACCTTGCTCTGGAATCTAACTCCCTTTTGTAGAATTAATATACTAGTTCTAACATCGGCTCCTTCCTTATGGAAGGTATCATTAGGACACATTGTTATTTCATGTATTGAGCAACTTTTTAAAATCTTTTCTCTAAAGTTCTTATAACTTTTTGCAGTTAAAAAGGAATCATTTGTTATTATCCCAATTAAGGCCCCTTCTTTTGCTAAGTCAATAATTGAAGATATAAATATTAAATACATATTTTGAATGCCAACCTCTCCAAAGTATCCCTTTAATAACGTCTTGTTATTTTTTATATAATCGACCTCATGGCAATTGTAAGGCGGATTTAAAACATAATAATCATACTCTAAACTTTTAACTGATTTATCTTTATCTAAATTTGAAAAATAAAACTCTATAAAATCTCCCTTTTTATAAATACAATTATACTCTTCCTTATATTTAAATATATCCATTCCATATGACTTTATTTTGCTACCTTTAAATGGATTAAGCATTTCCTCTTTCCCACAACAAGGGTCAAGTATGCTTTCACCTTTATTATTTATTTCTAAAAGCCTTTCCTTTATATAATCACATATATAATCTGGAGTTGAATAATATCCAAGTTCTCTTTTATCTATAAATACCTCTTCTGTTTTTAATTCTTTTATCACTAGCTTTTCTTTTCTACCCATATCTTCTCCATGTAATAATTAATACATTTATATTAATTATTCTAGTAAATCATAAAGTTATTTGCACTTAATGCTAATATATTATCTTGTCTTATTACTCTCAGTTTTTTTATTAATAACATTTAACTACGATAATAATCATCAATGTAATACTATTAAAAACGCAAAAAATATTCACCTATTTTATTATATCTTAAAACAAGTGAATATTCTAACTCCTGATATTTGTATCTTATAAATGTTATTTAAGCAATTTTATAACTTTCTATTTAAATACATCCCTATAATTTACAAGTTCTATATCACCTTCATTAATTAAATCTTTTACTTCTTTTGAAGTAAGAAGTTCTAACTCATCCATCCTTTTTGTATTGTAAGAGCTTAGTTCAAATACTAACTTATCTAAGTAAGCTGGGTGACTCATTACATCAAAAACCTCTATATCTCCCTTTAGCAGGTTTTCAAATCCATTAATATTAGCATTTTCATTATAAAATGTTCCCTTAAAATCAACTACTTTATCATAGTCTATTTTATAATTTAATCCGCCTCTTATTGGAAGTTTATATTTATCTAATAGTTTTTCTATAACTGGTTTTATCTCTTTAATTGTATGAACATGATGGTGAGAATCTAAATGGGTTATTTCAATTCCAGCCTTTTTAACCTTTTCTATTTGAGCTTCAAATTCTCTATAAATTTCTTCTAGATCTATTTTTCCTATGCTTTCCTCAGTATATAATGATCTATCAAAGTATCCATTTTCATTTACTATAGTTTTATGATTTTCTAAAACCGGTTTATAGCATGTTAATGTTAAGTGAACTCCTACCCCTAGCCCCTTATTCTCTTTCGCTAATTCTACTGCATGATTAAAACCTGGCATACCTGCCATAATTGTAGTGCTTCTTACTATACCATTTTTATAAGAATCTATTATTCCGTAATTTACCCCATTACTATAACCAAAATCATCTGCATTTACTATTAACTTCATAATACAAACCCTCCTTTTACTTTATCTCATAGCCTTTTTTAATTTATATGTTTACTTTTACCATAAAATATCGTTTACTTAATTCTATTTTACATTAATATTATACTAAATAATTTCAAAACTAGAAAAAAAGTAATTATACTTAATCAAACTTAATGTATTTTCTTGAAACTTTATTGCTTATAGAAATTAACTTTCCAATTAATAAAACTGCAAGTAAAGTAGCTAATCCAACACTACCACCAAGTAAAAATCCTCCTAATAAAAATACAGCATCAAAACTATTTCTTATATATTGTAGTTTAAACTTTGTTTTATCAACTAAGCTAAATACTATAGCATCATAAACTCCTTTTCCTATATCTACTGATGTATATAACCCTATTCCTATACCCATTAAAGCCACACCTGTTAAAGACTGTAAGAGTTGAAGTATAAAGGTATCTGGTATTACTATCTTATTTATTATTAAATCTGTTGTGCCACTTAAAAAAAGTGGATTTAATATAGTTCCTATATTTAATTGTTTGTAATCTAAAATAGCTGCTACTATTAACATAACTAAGCTTACTAAAAGATTGGCTTCCCCTAAAGTAATATTAAATGTTCTACTTAATCCATCCCAAAAAACTGATAAAGGATCTGCTCCTTGACCCCCCTTTACTGCTAGGGCAACTCCAATTCCCATTATTATTGAGCCAATTATAACTATTAAGGTTTTTTTAATGTTCTTTTTCATATGTTCTCCTATTTTCTTTTGTTAATATTAATTTATTTATTTATTAATTTATTTATTTATTTATTTATTTATTTATTTATTTTATAAATTTATTTACTAAAATGTATTATAATCTAGTACAGTTTTAAAATCTAGTATAATTGTAAGGTTCTTTTAACATTCTAATCATATTTTAAAAAATTCTTTTAGTTCCATTAGAAAAGATATTATAAAAAGAAACTATAATATATATTTTATACTATCGTTATTTTTCTTTAAATTGTATATAATATAAGTTATGAATATAAATAAAAGGAGAAATAAATGAAATCATTCAAAGAATTAGGTTTAAATAAAAATATTATAGCTGGTCTAGAACTTCAAGGGATAACTACTCCTACCGAGATTCAAAGTCTATGTATTTCTGAAATTTTAGAAAATAAAGATGTTGTTGGTGAGGCTCATACAGGCAGTGGAAAAACTCTAGCTTTCCTTGCACCTATTTTTCAAAAATTAAATACAGAAAAAAGAGAAATGCAAGTACTTATACTATGTCCAACTCATGAACTAGTTATGCAAATTGAAAGTCAAATAAAACTACTTGAGACTAACTCAAAAATACCTGTTACTTCTACAACTATAATTGGTGATGTAAATATTGATAAGCAAATAAAAAAACTTAAGGATATTAAACCTCACATAATAGTTGGAACTCCAGGTAGAGTTCTAGATTTGATGAACAAAAAGAAAATTGCAGCTCATACTATTAAAACAATAGTTATTGATGAAGCTGATAATCTTCTTGATAATACAAGTTCTGACTTTGTAAAAGATATAATTAAAAAGACTATGAGAGATAGAGAGCTTTTAATTTTCTCTGCAACTATAAATAAAAACACTTTAGAAACTGCAAAGACTTTAATGAAAGATCCTGTAATCTTTAAAAGTGAAGCTAAGGTTTCATTAAATCCAAATATAGAACATATGTATATTGAAGTAGATCATAGAGATAAATTTGAAGTTCTAAGAAAACTTATCGTAGCTACAAATCCTGAAAAAACACTAGTATTTGTTAATGGTACATTAAATACTAACTTAATTGCTGAAAAATTAACTTATCATAATAAAGTTGCCTTCTCTATGAATAATAGATTAAGTAAAGAAGAAAGACAAAATGCTCTTGAAAGCTTTAGACGTGGTAAGATAAATATTTTAGTTTCATCTGATATATCTGCTAGGGGCTTAGACATAGAAGATGTTACTCATATAATTAACTTAGATTTCCCTGCAAATACACTAGAATACTTACATAGAGCTGGAAGAACAGCTAGAGGAACTAACTCTGGAACAACCATATCCTTAGTTACTTATAAAGAAAAACCTCTTATTAGAATCTATGAAAGAGAATTTAATATTAAAATTGAAAGAAAACAATTAAGTCATGGAGAACTTTTTTAAATAAGTTATACTAAATGATTTATTTATAGAGCAATAAACTAAAAAGATCGTTGTTTTTAAGCAACGATCTTTTTATAACTATGATTTAAATTAAGTATATAAGCATTATCTAATCCTATCAAGTTATTTCTAGCAGATTCCTTTTTCCATTCACTCCATTTTATATTAAATGAATCTCCATTTTGGGTACAATAATCATAGAAGCTTTTTAAGAAACTAAGTCTTTCATTATTACGAAAGGATTTAATATCATTTTCATTAAAACTTGCTAATTCTAATTGTCTCTCTATAATTTGATCTAGAGTAACATCTTTATAGTTTCTTATAATATCATACATAATCATAAAGGTGGTTGTTCTTCCAATCCCTTCTTTGCAATGAAAGTGTAACCAAGTCCTTTCTTGTTGATTTTTTATTGATTCTATAAAATAATCTACCATATCATCAGATGGTATTCCGCCATCTCTAACAGTTATTCTGTTATAGGATAAATCTTTAGACTTTACAAGTTCATATTCATTTTCAACCTTTGTTGGAACTATAACTTCTTTAGGGTGATTATAAAAACTTATAGGTTCATCCAGTTTAATGCTTTCAAGTTTATTAACTTCATCTAATATCACTTTCTCCCTAGTTAAGCCTACATTTGCATTATTTTTTGAGTCAGCCCAGCTAACTGAAAACCCATTAATAAAACCATGGGATTCTTGTCTTAAATCTACTACTGTCATGGGTAATGATGTTCCTATTGCTTTTATTAAAAGAGGAAGATTATGTTCAGAGAACTGTTGGCTACCTGAAATATCTAAATTTTCTAATCCTTTAAGATTTAGATTCTTATTACTTTCTATAGCTTTTAAATTTGAAGTCTTTCTAAAATTCTTAGAAAGAATGTCATTATAACCTGGAGAATCTAAAATAAGATTTACACTACTTTCATAAAAGGCTTGAGCTACTATGCTTTTGCTTATCTGAACATTTAAAGAAATAGCTATTACTACTGTTAATACAATGTACCGTGATATCTTAATTTTTTTATTCAAAAGATCCCTTCTTTCATATAAAGTAAAATATAATTTTCCTAACCATAGTATAAGTAGTAAACTTATTTATATACCCTTTATTACTTCCATATTCTATAAATGCATTCTTGCATTACAAGAATGTATCTATAAAAAAAGGTCATGAATTTTAAATAAAACTCATGACTTTTAATATAATTAAGCCTATATTTTTTCTTCATATATTTTGTATCTTAGTAATAGTCCGTTAATTTATTTCTCTTTGTATATTAAACTTTTTACATCTATCTTTGTTTCTTGAAGTCCATTTTCTATTAAAAAGTCCTGTGTTTCTTCTAATGATTTAATATCAGAACCTGTTATATCTAAGTTAAAGTCATATAGGTTTGATAATTCTTTTGTTTCCTGTAAAGTTAACCCAACTTCTTTTGCTACTTTCTCCATAGCTTCTTCAAAATTTTCATCAATATATTTTAAGGTTTCTTTTTCTACTTTTATAAACCTTTCTATTACCTCCGGGTACCTTTCTGCAAATTCTTCACTTACTGCAGTTATAATTATTCCATCAACTAATCCTTCACCAGTAGTAACTACCCTGCTTCCAGAATTTATAGCTTTTAATGCTGAAGGTCCTGCTATTAATGAAGCATCTACACTACCTTCCTCTAGAGCTGCTGTTGCATCAGGAATTCCCATATTTATAAATTCCACATCACTAATGCTATAGCCCTCTTCTTTTAATGCAGCAATTAATATTTGATGTAAGATAGTTCCTTTAGGTCCTGCTACCTTTTTCCCAATTAAGTCTTTAGCTGACTTTATATTATTATCTTTTGTAATTATCATAAAGCCTTTTGGTGATCTACTGTATGTGTTAATTATCTTTAATTCAACTCCATTTGAAGCTGCAATTAAAGCTGATGTTCCACCTAAAGCATGCAAGAAATCTATCTCACCTGCCGCTAATGCATTAGTTTGGTCTGGGCCTGAAGTTATTTCATGGAAATTAACCTTTATATTATCTTTATTAAATTCTTTTTCAAATAATCCATCATTTTTTTGAAGAATTGAAGGAACATTTAGTGGTGCCTTTACATAAGTTACATTAATTTCTTTTAAATCACTTAAACTTTCTTCTTTCTTACTTGCGCAACCAGTCATAACTCCTGCCATAATTGTTAGTGCTAATACACAACTTACTAAACTCTTTTTTTTCATTTTTCATTTCCCCTATCTTTTATTTTCTCTAATTTTTAATATATCTAAAATTTGTTTTTTTAGTGCAATCTTATATTCTGAATCCATACTAAGGTTATTATTTTTATTAACAGTGACCTCCTGTAATCTACTATCTCCTGTGAATACAATAATTCTAGTACCTATATTTATTGCTTCATCAATATCATGTGTTACAAAAATCACGCCCTTATTGGTATCTTCATGGATATTTATTACTTCATCTTGCATCTCAAGTCTTGTAAAATAATCTAAAGAAGAAAAAGGCTCATCCATTAATAAAAAATCAGGTTCAAATGATAAAGCTCTTGCAATACTAACTCTTTGAGCCATACCTCCTGATAGTTCATTAGGATAGGAATTTTCAAATTTTCCAAGCCTCATCATTGAAAGATAAAACTGAATTTGCTTTTCTGTAGCCTTTTTATGAAATGCTATATTTTCACTTACAGTAAGCCAAGGCATAAGCCTACTCTCTTGAAAAACTAATCCTACTTTGGCTTCTTTTTCTATTCCATCCTCTATAAAAGAAATATCTCCAGATGTTTCTTTCTCTAAGTTTGCTATTATTCTAAGTAAGGTTGTTTTTCCACATCCACTAGCTCCAAGAACTACAGTTATATCTTCTGAGACTATATTTAAGGATATTTCATCTAGTACTAAATGTGGTTGTCCATTTATTTCATAAGTTTTTGTAATTTCTTTTAACTCATATCTTGAACTACTCATAAGCCTCCACCATCTTTCCTTTACTTACTTTCTTTACAAGTATTCCAAATAACTTATCACAAATTATACCTAGAATTCCTATAACTATAATCCCTACAATTACAACATCTGTTCTGGACATTTCCTTTCCGTCAGAAATAAGATAACCAAGCCCAGATGATGCTGCAATAAGCTCTGCACCTATTATTCCTCTGAAGCTATAACCTAGGGCAAGTTTAAGACCTATTGCTATATCTAAGGTAGCATTAGGTATAATAATTCTATATATTATTTGTAGTCTATTCATTTCAAAAGATCTACCTACCTCTATAAGCTTTGAATCACAATTACGTATTCCTTTTAAGGTACTTGTAAATATGGGGAAAAATGAAGCCAATATTATAATTATAATCTTTGTTTTTTCTCCAATTCCAAACCATAATATAATCATTGGTATCATAGCAAGAGGTGGTACATTTCTCAGGAAATTAAATAAACCTTTCCAATACTCATATGCTCCCTTATATATTCCAAATAGGATCCCAAGTGGAATTGCTATAATAGCGCTAATTCCAAAACCAATAAATACTCGCCTAAGACTTATTCCTATATGTAAAAATATTGATCCGTCCTTAACTAAATTAAGAAATGTTTTAAATACCTTTTCTGGAGGTGGTAATATAAAACTACTCCATATTTCTAAATTGCAGGATACTTGCCACATAATTAAAATAATTATAAAAACAAGGGACCCTTTTAAACATCTTCCAATTTTCATTAAAAATCACCTTTACCATTACATGCATTTTAATAATATAATATCTAAGTTATTTAATATCTTTAAAACTTACTTTTATTTTATTACACTATTATAATAACTCTTATCCTTCTTAATTAAAATAGTTTTTATCCAATAATAATTATCTAAGGGTTTATTTACTATAAAGCTTAATAAAAAATAGCTATTACAAAATTAATTAAGCAAAATGTAAATTGGTATAAATCACATCTTAGCCTATATTTTGCAATAGCTAATTATCTTTTATAATAATTTTTCTATGTCTTCTATCATATCCATGGGTTCTACTCTAGGTTCATACCTTTTAACAACATTACCATCTTTATTAACTAAGAACTTTGTAAAGTTCCACTTAATAGCATCTCCAACTAAGTTCTCTGGATATTTTTCACTTATAATTGATTTAAGCATTTTATCATTAATATTAGATTTATCAAAACCTTCAAAAGCGCATTTACTTGTTAAATATGAGAATAAAGGATGAGCCTCTGATCCCTTTACATCTACCTTTTCTGAAAGTTTAAATGTTACTCCATAGTTTAATTTACAAAAGTTTTGTAAATCCGAATTACTCTCTGGTGATTGTTCCATGAACTGGTTGCAAGGGAATCCTACTACATCAAGGCCTTGTTCTTTATATTTTAAATATAATTTTTGAAGATCTTCAAGTTGTGGAGTAAATCCACATTGACTAGCTATATTAACAACTATTAAAGGTTTGTCTTTATATTCTTCAAAAGAAACTTCCTTTCCATCTATTGATTTATATTTATAATCATATATATTCATTTAAATTCCTCTTTTCTTTTTATTTTATTATTTGTACCATATAGAGTTTTTTTCTTTGCTCTCATATTAATTAAGTTTTATTTTAAAAGCTTTTCTATATCCTCTTTTAACTTTAATGGTTTAGTAGTTGGAGAATATCTTTTTATTACCCTTCCTTCACTATCAATTAAGAATTTAGAAAAATTCCACTTTATTTCCTTACTTAAAATACCTTTAGCTTCACCTTTTAAATACTTATATATTGGATGGGCTTTTTCTCCATTAACATCTATCTTTTCAAACATATTAAAAGTAACTCCATAATTTATTAAACAAAACTGACTTATTTCTTTATTACTTCCTGGATCTTGTTTTGCAAATTGATTAGAAGGAAACCCTAATATTTCAAAACCTTTATCCTTATATTCCTTATATAAACTTTCTAACTCCTCAAATTGTGGTGTTAATCCACACTTACTTGCAGTATTTACAACTAACAGTACCTTTCCTTCATAGTCTTTCATACTAACCTCTTTGCCGTTTATGCTCTTTGCTGAATAATCGTAGAATCCCAATTAAAACACATCCTTCTAATTCAATTTTTATCAATTTAATTTATATCAACCAATAATTTTATATTTAAAGTAGTCTATATCTAAAGATTCTAAACTACTTACTTATCTTATATTTAACTTAATTTTTCTAAAACACCATCTAAAGATTTCTTTAATTCTAAGTATTGATTTTGTTTAATATCAATTTTACAAGAAAGCTCCTTTGGAACTTCTATAATATCTCTTTTTAAATCTTTTCCTTTTTCCGTTAATTTAACAACAACTACCCTATCATCTTCTTTAGTTCTATATTTGCTTACCAGATCCATTCCTTCAAGTTTTTTAACAACAGGTGTTAAAGTCCCAGAATCTAAATGAAGTCTTTCCCCTAATCTTTTAAAGTTAATTTCATACTCTTCCCAAAGTACAAGCATTGTTATGTATTGAGTATAAGTTAGATTAAATTTATCTAATATAGGTTTATAAAGCTTTATTATTTCTCTTGATATAGCGTAAAAAGAAAAACATAATTGATTATCTAATTTAATTACTTCATATTTATCCATATATACCTCTCTCAAATTAATTTGCAACATTTAATTTATATCAATTAAATTTACATCAATTAATTTTATTATATATAGTTTTTCTTTTATTGTCAATAAATTAAACTTAACTCTTAATATAAAAGTTAAGTTTATTAATAGACTTTGGTTCAAGTTTTTATTATTGATTATTAATAATAGCATCAATTGTTGCTTGCATCTTATTTCTTAAGTTATCGTCTTCTAATAGAACCATGGTTATTAAATCGATAAGATACATTGCTGAAAATTGGGAATTTACAAATCTACTTCTATCTACAAACTTAGGATTATATACTAAAAGCATTATATCCGCATAATTATTTATTGAACTTCCTTCAAAGCTTGTTATTGAAACTGTCTTAGCTCCATTTTTCCTAGATATACTTAATGATTGATTAACCTCTTCTGTTTCACCCGATATAGAGATCCCTATAACTAGATCATTCTTTGAAACAATAGAACTGTTAATTATCATCATATGAGAATCTGAAATACAGTGCACACTAAACCCCATTCTCATTAATCTTTTCATCATTTCTTCCCCAGTAAGTCCAGAACTTCCTACCCCATATATATATATATTCCTTGCTTCTTTTATTTCTTTTACAATTTTAGATATAGATTCCTTATCAATTAACATTCTAGTTCTTTCTATAACTTCATTATAATATTGATATACATATGAAAATATTCCACCCTCTTCAGTAATATTTGTATCAGCTTTATTTGATCCAAGTTTTATCTTCATATCTACAAAGTTATCACAATTTACCTTTTTAGCAAACCTTGTTATTGTTGCCCCCGATGTCCCTGTTTCCTTTGCTAAGTCAGTTATATTTATATTCCTTATCTGATCTGCATATTGCATTACATAATCAGCTATAGCCTTTTCCTTATCAGAAAAATCATTATATTTTCTTTGTATTTCACATAAAATATCCACTTACTACCTCCACAGAATATAATATAAACCTTACCCTATATAAATTAGAATACCATTAAATTAAAACAAATAAAAGAGTAGCATCTTTATTCATAATTTAATCCTTATTGTAAATTAATATCTATTAATTTAAGAAGGAGCCTTTCCACAATTATGATTGTGGAAAGGCTCCCTTTTTATAATTATAATGCTTTTATAACTTCATCATTGAAAGTTTTAGTTATTAACTGTGGTCTAGTTATAGCACTACCTACAACAACAGCATAAGCACCCTTTTCTAAAGCTTTTCTAGCCTTCTCAGGAGTATCAAAATTCCCTTCAGCTATTACTTTACCTTTGCATTTTTCTATTAAAACCTCTAAAATCTCAAAATTATTACTACCTTTAGATTGTTCTGTATATCCAACTAAAGTAGTTCCAACATAATGGAATCCTAATTCTCCAGCTCTTAACCCTTCTTCTATAGTAGAGATATCTGCCATAAACTGTTGATTAGGATATTTAATGAATATTTCTTTTAAAAATTCTTCATCTTGATTAATTGTTGCATCTAAAGCAATTACATCTACTCCAGTTGCTACAAGATTATCAATTTCTTTCATAGTTGGTGTTATATAAGACTTTATACCTTCATAATCTATTTTTATTATACCTATTACAGGTAAATTAACTTCTTTTTTTATTTCAATTATATCTTCAACACTATTAGCCCTAATACCTATAGCTCCACCTTCTTTAGCTGCTACAGCCATTCTACTCATTATATAAGAGCTATGTAATGGTTCATTATCTAATGCTTGACAAGATACAACTAATCCTCTTTCTATACTTTTCACTTTTACTGATCTCTCCCTATAATTTCATTTATTTTTTGCTTTAATGGATCTGCTTTCGCTCCAAATATTGCTTGAACTCCGCCTCCAACTTCTAATACAGCAGTAGCTCCTAAGGCTTTAATTCTATTTTTATCAACTTTGTTTACATCTTTAACCGCAACTCTTAATCTTGTTATACAAGCATCTACATCATCTAAGTTATCTTTACCACCTAATGCCTCTAAAATTTGAGCTGCAGTTTCACTCATATTGTCTTTTGTAACAACCTTAATTTCTTCTTCTTCTGTTTCTCTACCTGGAGTCTTAACATTAAATTTAGTTATTAAGAATCTGAATGTAACGTAATATAATACTGCCCAAACTATACCTACTGGTATTACGTACATCCAATTTGTCTTAGCATTACCTTGAAGCACTCCAAATAACGTAAAGTCTATTAATCCACCTGAGAATGTATTACCTACTGATATATTTAATAAATCTGCTACTAAGAAAGATAATCCATCAAATAAAGCATGAACTACATATAACCAAGGTGCGACGAATAAGAACATAAATTCTATTGGTTCAGTTATACCAGTAACAAATGATGTTACTGCTGTTCCTAGAAATAATCCAGCAACTAACTTTCTCTTATCTTTAGGTACACAATGATACATAGCTAAACATGCTGCTGGTAATCCAAACATCATTGTAGCAAAACGTCCTGCAAAGAATCTTGTACCTTCTGTGTATAATCCAGTATGGTTTGGATCTGCTAATTGTGCAAAGAATATATTTTGAGCTCCTACAATCGTTTCTCCTGCAATATTTGCAACTCCACCTAATTCACTATACCAGAATAATGGGTAAATCATGTGGTGTAGTCCAATTGCACCTGTTAATCTTAATAAAAATCCATATAAGAAAGTTCCAAACACACCTAATTTTGATATTCCAGTACCTGCTGCAACTAACCATCCTTGGAATGTTGGCCATATTAAAAAGAATATAGCTCCAATGAAGATTGCTGCAAATGAAGAAACTATTGGTACAAATCTTGATCCACCAAAGAATCCTAAAACGGCTGGTAATTCAATATTTCCATATTTATTATGAAGAGATGATACCGTTAATCCAATTACTATAGCTCCAACAACACCAGTATCTATTGATCCAACGGCTGGATTGAAAGCTTTTATCATCCCATTTATTGAAGCATTCATAACTAAGAAAGATACTGCACCTGCAAGACCTGCAGTTCCCTTATCTTTTTTAGCTAATCCTACAGAAAGTCCTATACATATAATAAGTGCTAAGTTAGCAAATACTGCCTCTCCTGCAGATGACATTATTGCAAAAATACCTTGTAGCCATCCAATATTTAAAAATGGATATGCCTGAACTGTATTTGGGTTTGATAAAGCTCCCCCTATACCAAGCAATAAACCAGCTGCTGGTAATATGGCAATTGGTAACATAAATGACTTTCCAAGTTTTTGTAGTTGTTTAAACATTTATAATTCCTCCTATTTCCTAAAAATATTTTTCATATATTTCTTTTTGTAAAAATTCTTTTCCTGAATACATTTTCATATTATCACGAAAATTATTTTTGTTCAAGTTGTTTTAAGAAAATTGTTTTATCATTATATTCCTTTAAATCTATTATTCTACTAAATTAAAATATTATTACTTTTTAAATCATAATAAGCTCTTCTGATCATTAATTATTTATTATTTTTAATTATAAAAGGCACTAATACTTAAATATTAGTGCCTTTTATAATAACTATTTCGCCTATGCTTAAGCCATAACCTTTATAGCCCAAGGAATTCCGTAGGAAATAGTACTCATTATAATAGTTGCTATTACTAATCCAACTCCTGTTGCTGTAAAAGCCTTCTTTATATCCATTTCAATTAAAGATGCTATTAAGGATCCAGTCCATGCACCTGTTCCTGGTAGTGGGATACCAACGAAAAGAGCTAATCCCCAGAATTCATATTTCTTAATATCCTTGCTTTTATCCATAGATTTTTTTTCTAACTTTTCAACTATTGGCTTTAATAACTTTGTTTTTTTCATCCAATTAAATATTGGTGTTATAAATAAAAGTATAAATGGTATTGGGATTAAATTTCCTAAAATACATATAGCAATAGCTTTAAACATACCTATTCCAAGTAATGATGCGGCAACCAAGCCTCCCCTAAGTTCTAAAATTGGAACCATAGATATTATAAATACAATAACCTCTTTTGGCATAAAGCTCAATGTATTAGTAAACCAGTCTATTAATACTTCTGTCATAGTCAAACTCCTTATATTTTATATTCTTTAATAATTTTAGCATAACTTATTTTATGTAACAATTGTACAGATAATATTCTGTACCCTACTTATCTATAACTTTAAATCCGTATAAATAAACTTATTTTTACCTTTACTCATGAAGTTCTAAAGGTAAATTATCAGGATCAAAGAAAAAAGTCATTTTTTTATTAGTAAATTCATCTATTCTTATAGGCTCTGTTTCTATTCCACTTTTCTTTAAATCTTCAATAACTTCCTCGATATTATCTACTTTAAATGCTATATGTCTTAATCCACATGCCTCTGGTCTTGTTAATCTTTTAGGACTATCTTTCATACAAAATAATTCAATTTCACAATCACCAAGCCTTAAATCTAATTTATAATCTTCTCTTTCTTCTCTATAATTTTCTCTTATTATTTTAAACCCTAACTTATTAACGTAAAAATCTTTAGATTTTTCATAATCTGAGACTATTATAGCCACATGGTGAATTTTATTTAATTTCATTTATTCTATTCCCCCCTTTAGTTTAAATCTTAATTGTATAATAAATCACTTTAATTAATTATATAATAAACTTATCCTTTTTCATAATTTTAGAACATATTAAAAACCTTTTACTACATTATATCGAACTAAATTTATTGTTTTTTGGTTTTTAAGGTATATAATTACATTATAGCAATTGCTATATAATGGTTATGCAACTAAGGCTATGAAGCTTATTTTAGACGAAGCCATAAACAAACATAGACTTAATATAATAGAATCAGGTACATCACCTGATAATATATGTTCTCAAATAGTTTTGATTAAAAATGGTTTTGAATTTTCTGGACGTACTACTAACCATATTTATCTTAATGGAAAATGGTGTGATAGCATAAATTTTGAAAAAGTATTTAATTGAATATATCAAAGAAAAGATAATATATTTTGTTATATTTATTTTAAAAATTATTATAAAGGAATGAATTTATATGAAAAGAAACTTAAAATTAATTTATTTTAGTCCTACAGAAGGTACAAAAAAGATCGTTAGAGCTATTGGGGATGCTATAACTAAAAATTATGAAGAATTTAATATCACCTTACCTCAAAATAGAACTGAAACTCTAAATTTTACTGAAGATGATTTACTTATAATAGGAGTACCCACTTATGCTGGAAGGTTTCCTAAGGTTTTAAATGAATATGTAGAAAAAATCAATTGTAATAACTCCTTAGCTATCTTTGTTACTACTTATGGTAATAGGGATTATGAAGATTCACTTTTAGAATTAAAAGATATCTTTGTAGATAAAGGTGCTACATCATTAGCAGCAGCTACATTTATTGCAGAACATTCTTATACTGATAAATTGGCTAAATCAAGACCAAATTTAAATGATTTAGATATAGCACATAAATTTGGTACAAGCATAAAAAATAGACTTGATGAAATAGCTTCTATAGATGAACTCAACTCACTATCTTTACCAGGAAATTATCCTTATATAGTAAAGACTTCACCACTTTCAAGTATAGCTCCTGTAACTAACGAAGCTTGTACTAATTGTGGTATTTGTGCTAATAATTGTCCTACAGCTGCTATTGATTTTGAAAACTTATCAGTTATAGATTCTAGTAAATGTTTAAAGTGTTGTAGTTGTATAAAAAAATGCCCTGTTAATGCAAAAGATTTTATCGATGAAGGGTATCTAAACTTTAAGGCTATGTTAATTTCTAAATTTGAAAATAATATCTGTGAACCTGAAATATTTATTGGTTAAAATATACTTAATATTCTAAATTCAAGTTAACCATTAAATCTATAGTAATCGTAAAAACTTAATCTCTATAATTAATAGAAAACTACATAATTATAAATGAATTCTATTATGCATAATTTAAAGATCTCTTGTAAGTATCAGAGTTTAAGTAATTGATATCTTTAAGAGATTTTTAATTAATCTATAATATAAAACTTAATGTTTATTTTATACTCTTTGGGGAAAACTAGTAATATTAAGTTTAGTTTTATGGAGGATTTATGAGAGTACCAGAACATATTGGAATAATTCCTGATGGCAACAGACGCTGGGCAGTATCAAATAATTTAACTAAAGATAAAGGATATGAACATGGAATTAATCCTGGTCTTGAATTATTTAAGCTTTGTCAAAAGGAAAATGTAAAGGAAATAACCTTCTACGGTTTTACTGTAGATAATACAAAGCGCCCCTCTGAACAAAAACTTGCATTTACCCAAGCTTGTATTGATTCAGTTATGCTCTTAACTAAAGAAGATTGTGAAATATTAGTCCTTGGAAATACTAAATCAGATGTTTTCCCAAAGGTTTTACTTCCTTTTACTACTAGAAAAAGGTTTGGAAAAGGTGGAATTAAGGTAAACTTTTTGATTCACTATGGATGGGAATGGGATTTGAATTTATTGAAGGAATCAGATTCATCTAAAAAACATATTATACCTTATATACATTCAGAAGATATTTCTAGAATTGATCTTATTATAAGATGGGGTGGTAGAAGAAGGCTTAGTGGTTTTTTACCAGTACAATCTGTTTATTCAGATTTCTATATAATAGACACCTATTGGCCTGATTTTGATTCTAAAGATTTCTATAATGCTTTAGATTGGTATAATGAGCAAGATGTTACCCTTGGTGGTTAAAACAATATTAATAGAAAAGGATATTTAAAGAAATTTACTTTAAATATCCTTTTCTATTATTTAAAATCTTATCTTATGTCTAGATATTCTAGCATCCCCTTCCTATATAGGAAGATATAACTGTGCTATTTCCTATATAAGTTCAATTATATGTACTATCTATTTCCTATATCTAATCCAATCTTATAAGCCTTTTTTAATATGAAATTATTAGTTTTTGAAGAATTTCTTTCAAACATCTTTGTAGCAATTAATGTTTTATAATGTTCTAATCCCATTCCTTTTAAATGCTTAGATGTATATTTGAAATACTTCTTAAATAAAAATGAAAAGGGAGCTGCCTGAGTATATACCATTATTAAATTTTTCTTTCCGAATCTAGGTATATGCTTTGATTTATCTATGTCTGTTAAAGGATATAGTCTATTTAATAGACGCTTCGTTTGAGCAGATACTTGGCATATATATACCGGTGATCCTATTATCACATATTCTGCTTTTTTTATCTCTTCATAGACTTCTTGCATATCATCTTTTAAAGCACAATTATGGACCTTTCTACAATATAAACACTACTGACAGCCTCTTATATTCATGTCATTTAAATAAAATTTCTTTACAGTTATCCCATTTGTTTCTACTCCATTTAAAATTTCCTTAACAATTGTATCTACATTTCCATTTTTTCTCGGACTACCTATAGATGCTACTACTTTAGCCATATTGTCTTTCCTTTTCTTCATCTTTAATTTTTAAATTCGTATAAACTCGATCTAAATAACTTTCAAATAAATATATTTCTAAATACTATATTCCTTTTTAAGTAGCGCCATAATTATACCATCTTCTAATTTACCTTTTATGAAATCTCTTTCTTTTACTATGCCTTCCTGATTAAAATTTAGTTTTTTTAACACTCTTATGGAGGAATCATTTCCTGGTGTTATAATAGCCTCTATTCTATTTAAATTCATATTATTAAAACCAAAATCAATAACTACTTCTACTGCCTCTGTTGCATAACCCTTTCCCCATTGCGATTGAATAATACTATATCCGATTTCTGATCTTCTTGCATATTCATCAAAATCTCCTAGACAACATGTCCCAATTAATTTATTAGTCTCTTTCAATACTATTGCCCATGTAATTTCTTCACTGTTCTCTACTTCTTCCCTATATCTATCCATAAATTTTATTACTTCTTTAATGGATGTTACAGGATAAAAATAATCAAATTTTGCTACTTCAGGATTACTTAAAAGTTCAAATAACTGGTCCAAATGTTCAGTATCTACTTTTTTCAGAATCAATCTTGTAGTTTCTAGTACTGGAAATGGACTAAATTCTTTATTTATCATCTTTATTCCCACCTCTTATTATTTAATATTTAAACTTCACTTTTCAATTCATCAATTATATTTTTCTTTGATATTTTAGATGTTTTTTAAACCTTTATTAGGTTTTCTACAGATAATATTTTACTCATATATCAATTCCTCTTTATATCTATTTTATTTATATAAGACTCTTTTATTAAACGTTATAATCCCCCTTATAATTTACCTTTCATTAGTATTTACGTAAATATTTAATATTAAGTTCTGTTAATTTTACTTGAACTTATACCAAGAGCGGGTGCACGTCTAGGATAATATCCAATGTTGACAAAGGATGTGAGTGTTACATTGGCTAGAAATAAGTTAAAATTAAAAAGTATTCTATACTTAATGTAAAAACCATTAATAAAAATAAATAAAAAATCTTAATTTATATGATAATATTTAAGTATATTAAATTGTTTTTATAATATATGAATTTTAGAAATTCTTTATACTAAACTATAAATACTACGGAGGAATTAATTATGAAATACGAAATTATAATATTTGATGCAGATGAAACTTTATTTGATTTTAAAAAATCTGAAAAATACGCTTTTGAAAATGCTATGCTTGAATTTAATATAGCATATGATGAAAGCTATCACTTAAGAATATATACAGAAATAAATGATGCCATATGGAAGGATTTCGAGAATGGGCTTATCACTCAAGAAAAGTTAAAAGTAGAAAGATTTAAAAGACTATCAGATAAATTAAATATTAAATTTGACGCAGCTGAATTTGCAAAATCCTATATGAAACACTTAGCTAATGCTTCATTTTTATACGAAGATAGTACAAGCCTTATTGAAGATTTATATAAAGAACATAAACTTATTATAATCACTAACGGGCTTAAAGATGTTCAAAATAATAGAATCAGAAAATCAACTATAGGAAAATATTTTGATAACATAACAATATCTGAGGAAGTGGGAGTATCAAAGCCTAATTCTAAAATCTTTGAATTAGCTTTAGGAAATATAGACTATACTGATAAAAGTAAAATATTAATGGTTGGCGATAGTCTAACTTCTGATGTAAAAGGCGGAATAAACTTTGAAATAGATACATGTTGGTTTAATCATAAAAAATCATTAAATAAAACTGATATAAAACCTACTTATGAAATTTCTAATTTACTAGATCTTAAGGCTATTCTCTAGATCCTACATATTAATTCTAGTATTAATCAAAACATATATATTATAAAAGGAGAATTTCTAAAGTATAGAAATTCTCCTTTTTATTTATCGAATTTATTCTTTTATATTTAATTTCTCTCTATATTTAAATAATATTCTTCCTTTTGTTTTTCCCAGTATTTCTTATCTTCTTCTGTTATTTTTCTTAATACTCTACATGGGTTACCTACTGCTATTACGTTACCTGGAATATCCTTTGTTACTACTGAACCTGATCCTATAACAACATTATTTCCTATAGTTACGCCTGGATTTATAACAGTATTACCTCCAACCCATACATTATCTCCAATAGTTACAGGTTTTCCAAACTCTAATAATGTATTACGAACATCTGCATCAATTGGGTGCCCCGCTGTAAATATATTTACTCTTGGAGCAAAAAATACATTCTTTCCTATTTTAACTTTAGCTACATCTAAAATAATACAGTCATAGTTTGCATAAAAGTTTTCTCCTATAGATATATTACACCCATAATCACACCTAAAAGGTGGTTCAACATAAAAGTCTTTTCCTGTTGATTTAAATAAATCCTTCAAAAGTTCTTTTCTATATTCCTTTTGCTCTTCTGTTGTATTATTAAATAATCTTGTAACTCTTCTAGACTTTTTAACATCTCTAGATAATTCTCCTCCACCAGCCATATATAACTTTCCTTCTAACATTAGTTCTTTATCTGTTGCCATAATCAAGTTCCTCACCTTCATATTTTATAAATAACCCTTAAAATAGTAGTCTTGTCTATAATTTAAAAACTACTAAACTTAATTAACTTACATTTATTATTAGTTTTATTTTATCTAAATATAGTTACAAGTATAACTAAAGATATATATCCAATTGTTAAATACACACTAGTTATTTTTATTATTTTATTTTCAAATTCTAGGTTTCTTGGTTGTAATTTATACTCCCCACTAACTATTCTCTTTCTAACATTACTACCAATTATTAATTCCCCTATTATATATCCAATCACTGTTATAAATAAACTTATGAATATTAAGTATTTATTTTTTCCATTTCCTTTAATAATTACAAGTATTACAGTAATTATGATGCTTAAATAGTATGTGGTTAGATATAACTTAATATTCTCATATACCCTTTGCCAACTTTCATCGGAACATGATGCTGTTTTAAAAAAGCTAAACATTTTCTTTTGTTAATTCTACTATTACTTTATATGTGCAAAAAAGTAATAGTAAGAATGATACATATATATTTTACCATACCCTGTATCTAGAACAAAACTATTACATTTAAGTTGCTTATAATAAAAAGTTATATAAATTAACGAACTAAAGTACCTTGATATGTTCTACTCAAAACAACTTTAGTAATAGTATAAAGACCCTCTGTTTTAAACGGAGGGTCTTTATTATGATCTTATAAATAAGAAAAGACTATAGGTAAACCTATAGTCCTGTAATAATCAAAATTATCTTCTATTTTGTTCTTTTTTAGCTCTTCTACAAGTTGCACATCTTGTTGGTTCGTTGTCGAATCCTTTTTCTTTGTAGAATTCTTGCTCCCCTACTGTGAATATGAATTCGTTGTTGCAATCTCTGCAGATTATTGTTTTATCTGTCATAATAATTCCTCCTAATTTTTAAGATTCTACTTTGATAATAATCTCTATTTTGGAGAAACTAATTACCTAAATGAAACTTTTATTGTTAGCATTTCTGCTACTCATTTATAATAACATAACCTTTAATTAATGGCAACTGTTTTTTGAAATTAATTTTATATCTTAAAATAAGTTTAGTTTATCACTATAACTAAGAAAGTAATTTAATACACTTATATATTAATCCATATCCTTCAGATGCAGTTAAACATCTTCATAATTTAGTACATTAAATCATAACTACTTTAAGTTCGTATTCAGATTTCCAAACTTCATAGGGCAGTCTCTCTGTCTTTCTTTATAATATCTATTTGACCTTTGTTTGAGTTATTGTTCTAACTTGCTATCTTCAATAAGAATTTTAATAACTTTATCCCTTCTTAATTTAAAAAATCACTGAATATACTTTTAAAGCTTTCTATATCCATAGGTGATATTCTCAATCTCTTTAATGAGTGTATCCCATCAGAAAGCCTTGATATTCCAACTTCCGTAGTAACTGCTGCT
>JARIDB010000047.1 GCA_029257045.1 Clostridium sp. | reverse complement strand
TTTTTAATTGTTTAGCAAAATATAATGAAAGCTAACTGCCTCTTTTGTAATTGGCATTATTTCCATTTGGAACATCAAGTAAGTTCATCATAGATATCATCGTCTTCATTAAGGCAAAAATCGTAGCTATCACCAACTGGAAATCCATTTTCAGGTAGTTTATCTGTTAAATCATATTTTTCCTTTATAATCATTAAAACTTTTTCTCTTTCATCATTATCTAGATTTTCAATAATCATTAATATTTCATCTACTGACATACCACATCATCCCCTTAAATTATTTTGCATATTTTATAATTATTATTTTTATTTAAAATCCAGTCTTTTTAATTATTTTCTAAAAACCATTGATTACAAATTTCCTTGAACTGCTCAAAGTCAAGATAATATCCTATTTCAATAACAGTAAGGTATTTCATTCCTTTAGAATAAATATGAATATTATTCTCCGTATCCATTTCAAAGAAATAATAATCTATAGAAACTCTATTGTCTGTAATATTATAAATCATTATTTTTACTTCCATACATCCTTCTATACTTTACTTTTAATTAATACTCTTCTGGTAAAAGTATAGTTACAATTTCATCACAATCATTAATAGCCTAAAATTTAATGTCATTATACTCAACTACTTGTAAATATTCTGCACTATTTCCATACCTTTGAATAATACTGTTTATAGCACAAAGTGAAATTTCTTTAGCTTCTGTTCCTAAAGCATTATTAAATCCATGAGTATATACAGGCACAACTTTTGTAAAATCATTAAATATATCAGAATCTGCTGTTTTTTCTTTATGAATAAGTTTATATTTCATTTATTCCTCCCCTTTCAATACTCTTTTTATTATTTTAATCTTTTCCTTTTCTTGCTCACTAGGATTAGATTTTAGAAATAAAGCTGTTATTTCTTGAAGTAAGTAACTTACCTCACTTAAATTGTTATTAGTTTCTTGAACTCCTTTTATCTCTTCTACATCATTTTTTAGGCAATCATTTGCTTTAATCTCTACATCTTGCGACTTCTCTAACTTTAGCTTTTTGACTTCTTTCGGCTCTTCTACAAGCTTAAAGAAACATTTATTTCTAATAATCTCATTAGGCAATTTCTTTTTTTCTTCATCCTTAGAATTATAAAGTTGTTCCATTATAAGCTTAGAGAAAAGAAATAATCCTCTTAATGGAAAATCCATCTTATTATTAGAATCTAACCAAATGTAAAGTAAGTTTTCATCTTTTCTAATTTCGTATTTGACTAGTTTTTTCGGGTTTTTAGCTGTAATAGAACGAACATTGAACTCTCTGAAACTCCTCTCTATTTCCTCACCAATTTTTTCAATTCCAATCTTACGATTTGCTAAAGAAAGCACCAATTGATATTGATATCTTATGCTCATCTTTACAACTCCTTTCTTTATTTTCAATATGCACCTTAGCATCTACCTTTTATCTACCTTGAATATATAATATCACTCCTTAAAATACTTGTAAAGCACTTTTTTTGCCATTAAATAAAAAAAGAAGCTTTTAAACAAATAAAAACTTGCAAAAAAATCCTATTTAATTCAAACTCTTAATCTTTATAGTATAATAAACATAAGTAAATTAAAGGAGATTATATCTATGATTATATATGCAATAAGTGATATACATGGAGAACTAGAAATTTTCAAAGAAATTTTTGATAGCTTGATAAAAAATAATTTAGAAACGAATAAAGAAAATAAATTTATACTTTTAGGTGATTACTTAGATAGGAAAAATATAGGCACTGAAATATTGACTTACATTAAAAATATTCAAGACACATACAAAAATCAAATCATAGTGTTAATGGGTAATCATGAATTTATGTTTTTAGAAGATATTCAAACAGGAGCTATTGCTTTTGATGATAAAAACATTATAGATTGGCTTAAATCATTACCATTTTATTATGAAACAGATATACAGATATTTGTACATGCAGGAATAGATGAGGAAACAGGAGAGTATTGGAAATGGGGAACAGAAAATCATTCTTTTTGTTCTAAATATCCTCATACCATAGGAAAATTTTATAAAGATATAATTGCAGGACATATCTTTACATCTGAAATAACTAGAGATGAAAATTATCATAAAGTATATTGGGATAAAAAAAATCATTTTTATATTGATGGCGAAACCGAAAAGAGTAAGTTTATTCCATTATTAAAATATGATACTATTACAAAAAGATATTCAAGCTTTGAAAAAATTTTAAAAGAAGATAACACTTTTTTATGGTCTGAATATATTATAAAATAATTCAATGAATATCAATCCGTTTATGGGGGGGAGCCTTGGTGGTGAACCATATAAAATTAAGCCTATTTTACAATTTATTAATCACAATAAACACTGTACAATAGGCTTTATCATATTTAATTATTTATATATTTTATTCAAGTTCAATAGTTGCTGGTGGTTTTCCTGTACAATCATACATTACACGGTTAACCCCTTTAACTTCATTTATTATTCTAGTTGTTACTTTCCCAAGTAATTCCCATGGAAGATCTGCTGATTCTGCTGTCATAAAATCGCTTGTAGTTACTGCACGAAGTACTACTGCATAATCATAAGTTCTTTCATCTCCCATTACGCCTACTGATCTCATATTAGTAAGTGCCGCAAAATATTGACCTAATTCTTTATCAACTCCAGCATTTGCAATTTCTTCTCTATAAATTGCATCTGCCTCTTGAACTATTTTAACTTTTTCAGCTGTTACTTCACCAATTATACGTATTCCAAGACCTGGTCCTGGGAATGGCTGTCTGTAAACTAGTTTTTCAGGTATTCCAAGTTCTAAACCTGATTTACGTACTTCATCTTTAAATAATAGTCTTAATGGTTCTATTATTTCTTTAAAATCTACGTAATCTGGAAGTCCTCCAACATTATGATGAGATTTTATAACTGCTGATTTTCCAAGTCCACTTTCAATAACATCTGGATAAATAGTTCCTTGTACTAAGAAATCTACTGTTCCTATCTTTTTAGCTTCTTCTTCAAATACTCTTATAAATTCCTCACCAATTATTTTTCGCTTTTGCTCTGGTTCTTCTACTCCAGCTAACTTTTCATAGAATCTTTCCTGCGCATTTACACGAATAAAGTTTAAGTCATATTCTCCGTTAGGTCCAAATACTTCTTCCACTTCATCTCCTTCATTTTTACGAAGTAATCCATGATCAACAAATACACATGTTAATTGATTTCCAACAGCTTTCGAAAGTAGTACAGCTGCTACAGATGAATCAACTCCACCTGATAATGCACATAATACCTTACCATTTCCAACTTTTTCACGAACTTCTTCAATTGTTTTTTCTACAAATGAATCCATCTTCCAGTCTCCAGAGCATTTACAAACATTATATAAGAAGTTTGATATCATCTTTGTTCCTTCTTGTGTATGCATAACTTCTGGGTGGAATTGAACTGCATATAAATTCTTTTCTGCATTTTCCATAGCTGCAACTGGACACACTGGAGTATTCCCTATTATTTTAAACCCTTCTGGTGCTTTTTCTATGTAATCTGTATGACTCATCCAACAAATAGTAGATGTTGATATGTCTTTTAAAAGCTTAGATGTTACATCTAAATTAACTTTTGTCTTTCCATATTCACTTACAGGAGCAGTAGCAACCTTACCTCCAAGCATATGAGACATTAATTGTGAACCATAGCATATCCCAAGTATAGGTATTCCAGCTTCAAGTAATTCTTTCTCACATAAAGGAGAATTTTCACCATAAACACTGTTTGGTCCACCTGTAAATATTATTCCACTTGGATTTTTTTCTTTAATTTTTTCGACAGTATCTGTGTAAGATATTATTTCACAGTACACGCCACATTCTCTTACTCTTCTTGCTATTAATTGATTATATTGCCCACCAAAGTCAACAACTAAAACTAATTCTTTATTCATGAGTACCCTCCATCTTATAAATAAAACTTTTTCACTTTTTTAGTATATCATAATTAAAATTAACAATTCACAATTCCTATTTACTATAATTAGGTGATTCTTTTGTTATATTTACATCATGAGGATGACTTTCTCTAAATCCTGCAGATGTTTGAACTACAAATGTTGCTTTTTCATATAATTCTTCTAAAGTTGCTGAACCTAGGTATCCCATTCCAGATCTTATTCCTCCCAGTAATTGATATATTGTATCTGATACTGATCCTTTAAATGCAACTCTTCCTTCTACACCTTCTGGAACAAACTTTTTAGTTCCATTTTGGAAGTATCTATCACTTGATCCTTTTTCCATTGCTGCAAGAGATCCCATTCCTCTATAAACTTTATAACTTCTACCTTGATATATTTCTAGCTCCCCAGGTGATTCCTCACATCCTGCAAACATTGAACCCATCATTGCAACTGATGCTCCACCAGCTAATGCTTTAACTATATCTCCTGAATATTTAAGTCCACCATCAGCTATAACTGGAACTCCATGTTTTCTTCCTTCTTCTGCACAGTCCATAACAGCTGTAAGTTGTGGAACTCCAACTCCTGCAACTACTCTTGTTGTACATATTGAACCAGGTCCAATACCTACTTTAACGCAGTCTGCTCCAGCTTCTATTAAATCTCTTGTAGCTTCAGCTGTTGCAATATTACCTGCAATTATTTGAAGTTCTGGATATTTAGCTTTTATTTCTTTAACTCCATCTATAACTCCTTTTGAATGTCCATGAGCTGTATCTAATGTTATAACATCAACTTTAGCCTTAACTAAAGCATCAACTCTTTCCATCATATCTTTTGTTATTCCAACTGATGCTCCACATAAAAGTCTACCTTGAGAATCTTTAGCTGCATTTGGGAATGCTTTAGCTTTTTCAATATCTTTTATTGTGATAAGTCCTTTTAGGTTATTATCATTATCTACTAAAGGAAGTTTTTCTATTTTATGTTTTTTAAGAATTTCTAAAGCTTGTTCTAAAGTTGTTCCTTCTTTTGATGTTATAAGAGGACTCTTTGTCATTACTTCTGAAATTAATTTTTCATAGTTTGTTTCAAATACTATATCTCTATTTGTAATTATTCCAACTAACTTTGTTCCTTCAATTATTGGAACTCCTGATATTCTATATTGAGCCATAAGTTCTTGAGCTTCTCTAACTGTATGTCCTTCATTTAAGAAAATAGGATCTGTAATTACTCCATTTTCTTGTCTTTTAACCCTGTCCACTTCTTTAGCTTGCTCTGCTATAGTCATATTTTTGTGGATTATACCAATTCCACCTTCTCGAGCTACTGCAATTGCCATTTTAGATTCAGTTACTGTATCCATACTTGCACTCATTAGTGGTATATTAAGTTTTATAGTTTTTGTTAAATTAGTTCTTAAATTTACTTCATTTGGTAGGATTTCTGATTTATTTGGTACTAATAATACATCGTCAAAAGTATAAGCTGTTTTTAATATTGTTGCCATTTAATTTCCTCCTCAGAATGATGCTCTTCTTGCATTTTTATTTAATTATGATTTCTTCAATTTCTTCACTTCTCTATTTTTCCGTATAAAAAAGGTGAACATATAATAACTTATCCACAGATAAAGTTATTATAATTTCCTATAAAAAAAAGACATATCAATCTTCTAAGTGAAGTTAATATGCCCTAAATAACCTATTTTTACTAAAATAGTCTTTAAGTATATCAAAATCACTCATAGTCGGAAATTTAAGGTTTCCGGTAGATACTTCCTGCCATATTCAAGGGATATATGAGTTCTTTTTATTTATTTGTCTTTAATTTAAAGATATTATATATCTACCATCTATGCTTGTCAATGATTTTGCAATTTATATTTCAAATAAAATTCATTAACTTATAAAAATTTCATTATTTAGGAAATTTTTATAAATATTCTTGGAATATGAATTATTAAATGTCATATCGTTTTTTTCTACGCAAAAATAGAAGCCTAATAAGTTTAGGCTTCTACCTTATAACTTTTAAATTATTATCAGCATCTTCACTAAGGTTTCATTCCCTTATCTTCATTAATTCTGTTGATTTTATTGACATATTTAAATCCTGCCTTAAAGCTGAATTATGAAATACTTTTATAAACTTATTAGAAGTTTAATCCTTAATTATTAATTGTTATTTGTGAATTGATTATATGCTTTGTAAAAGTAAAATGTAGAATAAACTACATTTTACTTTTTATTATTAAAGATTCTAACATTATTTTTATTCAGTTGCTGGGAAGAAAATAATATCTCCAGTTCCAGGTTTAACTTTTACTTTACCATCACTAGATATTACAACTATAAAGTTTCCATTTCCAGTTATACTTTTTATAGTAGGAATATTTTGAAGATATCCTTCAATCTTCTCTGCTGCAGTAGCTGGATTAGCTGTATCTTTATTAATTTCATAAGGAGTATCAGCTGTTGGCAAGGTTATTTCTCCTTCTGCTATTAAAGTTGTTGCTGCATTAGCTATAATTTTAGCATTAGCTATATCAGCTTTTTGCGCTGCTTTTTCTCTAACTGCCCCAAACTTTGGAATAGATACTGCTGCTAATATAGCTATAATAGCTATAACTATAATAAGTTCAATAAGTGTGAAACCCTTTTTCTTTTTTCTTAAATTTTTAAACATAAAATTCCTCCTTTCTTTTTTCTTTTATATTAATTTAAAATATAACCTTATTAATTAAATTGAAAGTTTAATTAATAACACCATAAGGCCCATCATAACTATCATTATAGGTTATATTAATGGGTGGATGTTTGAATTGCTTGTTCAACTTCATCATCATAAAAGTCTGCTATTTTATTTAATATGTCATTTAGAAATCCTAATTCTTCACCTATTCTTATCATTGAAGGTTGGCATTACAAATAACATAATAAAAGTAACCGCTACTATTGCAACAAAAGCTAGAATCCTAGGATAAGTCATTGCTCCTTTTACCTTGTTATTTATTTTATTTTTTCAGCTATAACTAAAATATCACCAAGTTTTTTTTTTCAATTATAGCCATATTTATTCCTCCATTAATTTAATCTTATGATTTAGATATATATTTTACATATATAGTTAAATATTAATATAATTCTTTCTATCAATCAATTACAATATATTTTAAAATTTAACTCAAATAATTATAATAATATTAGATAAAATTCTATAATCCTTGTTCCATATAATACAGATATTACAGTACCTATAGCTATATAGGGACCAAAAGCAATTTCTGATTTTTTATCTTTTAATTTTAGTAACAATATTATACTTCCTATAATACCAGCTGTGACTATAGCTATAAATAAAGCCAATATTATCCCCTTAATACCCAAAAGCAATCCACATATTCCTGCGATTTCAGCATCGCCTTCCCCCATGCCTTTAGTTAAAATAACTATCAGCATTATTATGCTATATCCTATAACTCCTCCTAGGACATTATTTATAATACTTCCTTTAAAAATAAAATATTCTATCAATAAATATATAACAGCTACTGTTAATCCAAAAACTATAGTTGATAAATAGACTTCTTTGCTTTCTAAATCTATTAAGGATATAACTAATAAAAGTGAAAAGAATATTGCATTAAATATAAAGATATATGAAAGTCCAAGTTTCAAAAACAAGACTAAATACATAACTCCATTTATAAGTTCTACAATAGGATATCTTATAGATATTTTCTCTTTACATTTTCTACATTTTCCTCTTAAAAAGATATAGCTTATTACCGGAATTAAATCCATAGCCCTTAAGTTATATCCACAATTTGTACAATGAGATGGTGGAAAAGCAATAGATTCTTCTCTTTGTATTCTATAAATACAAACATTTAAAAAACTTCCTATTACTAATCCTAATATTAATATCAATAGCTCCATAAAATCCTCCTTTATGTAAAATAATCATCTTTATCTTGATTATACCCTAATCTTTATTCAAAAATCATAATCCTTATACTAATTTTTTCCGATAAAAAAAAGATATAAATTAAGGTATTTATCTTAATTTATATCTTTTAATAGTTCAATTTAAAAATCAATTAATTTAAAGTTTATTTTAGTACATTCCATCCATTCCCATTCCAGGTGCTCCTGGCATTGGTACTTCCTTTGACGGAATATCTACTATAGCTGCTTCTGTTGTTAAGAATGTTGCTGAAACAGATGCTGCATTTTGAAGAGCTGATCTTGTAACCTTAGTTGGATCAACAATTCCAGCTTTTATCATATTAGAATATTCGCCTTTTAATACATCATAACCAATTCCAGCTTCGCTGTTTTTAACATGCTCTATAATAACAGATCCTTCAAGACCTGCATTGGTTGCTATTTGTCTCATAGGTTCTTCTAAAGATCTAATTATTATATTTATACCAACTTGTGTATCTGGATCTTCTGAAGTTATTTTAGCAACTTCATTTATTATATTAACATATGCTGCTCCACCACCAGGTACTATACCTTCTTCAACAGCAGCCTTTGTTGCAGCTAAAGCATCTTCTATTCTTAATTTCTTTTCTTTAAGTTCTGTTTCTGTTGCAGCTCCAACTTTAACTACCGCAACTCCACCAGCAAGTTTTGCTAATCTTTCAGTTAGTTTTTCTTTATCAAACTCTGAAGAAGTTTCTTCTACTTGAGCTTTTATTTGATTTACTCTCTCCTTTATAGCTTCTTGACTTCCTTTTCCATTAACAATAGTTGTAGTTTCTTTAGTTACTTTAATGCTATCAGCTTGGCCTAGCATCTCTAAAGTAACTTCTTTTATATCTATTCCAACTTCATCTGATACAACTGTACCACCTGTTAATGTAGCAATGTCTTGTAGCATTTCTTTTCTTCTATCTCCAAATCCTGGGGCTTTAACTGCTACACAAGTGAAGGTTCCTCTTAATTTATTAACTACTAAAGTAGTCATTGCATCGCCTTCAACATCTTCAGCTATTATTAATAACTTTCTTCCACCTTGAACTATTTGCTCAAGAACTGGTAGTATTTCTTGTATATTTGATATTTTTTTATCTACTATTAATATATATGGATTGTCTAATATAGCTTCCATCTTTTCAGTATCTGTTACCATATAAGCTGAAACATATCCTCTATCAAATTGCATACCTTCAACTACATCAAGCTCTGTTCCCATAGACCTTGATTCTTCAATAGTAATAACACCTTCGTTACCTACCTTTTCCATAGCATCTGATATTAATTTACCAACTTCTTCATCCCCTGCTGATATTGCTGCAACTCTTGCTATATCTTCTTTACCGTTTACAGGTTTTGATATTTTCTTTATTTCTTCAACTGCCTTATCTACAGCCATTTTAATACCACTTCTTATAAGTATTGGGTTAGCTCCTGCTGTTACATTTTTTAAACCTTCTCTAATAATTGCTTGTGCTAATAAAGTTGCAGTTGTTGTACCATCACCTGCTACATCATTAGTTTTTGTTGCAACTTCTTTAACTAATTGAGCTCCCATATTTTCGTATGGATCTTCAAGTTCTATTTCTCTTGCTATTGATACACCATCATTAGTTATAAGTGGTGATCCAAATTTTTTATCTAAAACTACATTTCTACCTTTAGGTCCAAGAGTTACCTTAACTGTATCTGCTAAAGTATCTACCCCTATTTGCATTGATCTTCTTGCTTCTTCACCGAATTTAATGATTTTTGCCATAATAAATTCTCCTCTCTATTTAACTATCGCTAAGATATCTTCTTCTTTTAATATTATATATTCTTCTCCATGAACTTTAACTTCTGTTCCTGAGTATTTTGAATAAAGAATTCTATCTCCAACCTTTACTTCCATTTCTACTCTTTTACCATTTACCATTGCTCCAGGACCTACTGCAACTACTTCTGATTCTTGAGGTCTTTCTGCTGCATCTCCTGTTAAAAGTATTCCACTTTTAGTTACTTCTTGGGCTTCTAGCCTTTTAATTACTACCCTATCTGCTAACGGTCTAATATTCATGTAAAATTCCCTCCTATTTATAATTTGTTATTTAATTCTTATTTTAGCACTCACTTCGTATAAGTGCTAACAATTTTATAATAATATTTATATTTTCTTTTTACAAATAGACTAATATCTATTATTACCCTGTATACTATAAATATACCATATCTTTGCAGTTTACTACTAGTTTTCTTATGTTTTTGCAGTTTTTCTTTTATTTAATACTCATATTATAACTTATATTTTATAGCCCCTTTTATTATCTATATTCAAGTACCTTCCATTTAATTTGTAAATAATATTTAAACATTTTACTAACTAAAAAAAGTGACTTGAATATATCTTCATTAAGTAAGGGATATGTGTTTTCTTTTACATATCCCTTATAATCTTTATTTAATTTTTAGTTAAACTTATTTTTGCACTTCAACTGCTTGTAAGTAATCCTCTATATATTCCCCAACTATATCCTTTAATAAGTCTGTTGCCCTTGGCTCTAAAGTTTTATCTCTAATTTTCTTATATTGCTCATGCATATATTGGCTTATAAGAGTCATTGGTATTTCAACATCTTCTAAGTTATTTAGTAATCTTTCTAAAGCAAAATTAACTTCTTCTTTTGGAGTATAATATCTTGCTCTGTCAGAAAAACTATATCTTCTTTCTAATTTCATTTTGCTACTTTCACTAGAATAATGATTAATCCAATCTTTCGGTTCCTTAACCATACTAAAATCTAATATCTCCATAAATTTAGATATTTCTACATCTGAATTATATTTTAATAATTCATTTTCTATATGACTTAATGCAAACATTCCTTCTCTAAATCCAAAAGTTAAAGCTGGGCCAACTTTTAATATTACAAATCCATCTTCCACCATTTCTTTTAGAGCCTTAGGTGTTTGATAATCTGTAGAGTGCGCTTCAAAAATTAATTCCGGGTAATTATCTAATGCTTTTATTAAATCTTTTGCAGCTTCTCTATTGTATTCCCATACATAATCACTACTAAATTCAACTCCTGGTTGAACAACTACTCCTATTACATATTGCCATGCATCAGTTAGTCCAAGTTCTTCAAATACTAATTTAAATGTATCTACAGTATTTTTAAATCCTTCTGCACTAGTTACCTTTGGACCTTCTTCTTCCTCTTCTACTTGGGCACCACCAGGTATAGGCACTTCACTTCCTATAATATAAACTGGATGCAATGCACTCTCATCTTTTTTCTTAAGTTCTAGATAAGATTCTTCTGATATTTTACATAATACAGATGCTCTCGCCGCAATTAGGCTATCATTAAATAACCCACTTTCCATATCACCTTTAAGAGGCATACTTGTATCTATATGAATTTTAGTAAAGCCTGCTAGTACATATTCTCTTATTAAAACCTTAGCATTTTCCATAGCTTCTTTAGGATCTATGTTTTTCCATGTTAATGGCCCAAGATGGTCTCCCCCTAAAATTATTCTCTCACTTGGAAAACCTACTTCTTTTGCAATTTCATAAATATACTCAACGTAATCTTTTGGTTTCATACCTGTATATCCACCAAATTGGTCTACTTGATTTGCAGTAGCTTCTACTAATAATGATGTCTTTTTATTTAATAGTTTTTCCATTGCAGCTTCTATTACATATTTGTTAGAACAACAAACTGAAAATATACCTACGTTTTCTCCACCTTTATATCTATTTACCATTTCTTTCATTGGATGTATCATTTTCTTCACCTCTAAAATTATTTTTATTATATATAGTCACTGAATATTAGATAAATATGTAACATTCAGTAATAATAACTCTCACCTAGACTTATACTATTAGTAGTATAAATACCTCTAATATTTAATAAGACATATCAGAACATAGGTTCTAAGCAATAAAAAAGAAAATAATACTCTAGCTTCGCCTTAATATTATTTTCTTTAGTGTGGAATTATTTGGTTTTATATTATCTTTTATAAAAATATTAATATTAAAATGTAGATTTTCAGCAAAGTGAAAACTAATTTAATTTATTAGTTAACTTTATGCTTTGCCGTTACTTCCACAAACCATTATTTTATGAGCAACTATTTCCTTCATAGCTTCTTTTCCTGGTGTCATATATTTTCTTGGGTCATTAGCCTTAGGATTTTCTATAAAGTATTTCTTTACTGCATCTGAAAATGGTATTTTCAAATCTGTTGCTACATTAACTTTACATATTCCAAGAGAAATAGCCTTTTTAACTAACTCATCTGGAACATCTGAACCACCATGTAAAACTAGTGGTACATCAACAATATTTCTTATTTCTTCTAATCTATCAAAATCAAGTTTTGCTTCACCTTGATATAATCCATGAGCTGTTCCTATAGCTACTGCTAGAGAATCAATACCTGTTCTTTCTACAAATTCCTTTGCTTGTGCTGGATTAGTGTATTTAGAATCTTTTTCATCTACTATTATATCGTCTTCTTGTCCACCTAATCTTCCAAGCTCTGCTTCTACTGTTGCATCATATTTGTGAGCATATTCAACTACTTTTTTAACTATTTTTATATTTTCTTCATATTCTAAATGTGATGCATCTATCATTGTTGAATTAAAACCTATATCTACATAATGTTTAATTTCTTCAACATCTTCATAGTGATCTAAATGTATTGCTATTGGAATATTGTACTTATTAGCTGCAGCTTCAGCCATTGCAACTATATATTCTCCACCAGCATAAAGTATTGTTGATGGTGTTCCTGCTAAAATTACAGGAGATTTTAATTCTGCTGCTGTATCTATTACTACTTGTAGTGTTTCTAAATTGTGGATATTAAAAGCTGGCACAGCATAACCCTCTCTTTGTGCCTTCTTTAGCATTTCTCTTGTTGATAATATTTTTGCCATTTTATTCAACTCCTTAAGTAAAAATTTTATTTATTATATTGATGAATTGTTACACCTTTTACAACCCTATTAACTGTTCCATCTGGTCTTGGATTGTCTGGTGAAATCCCTAATCTTATTGAATTAAATAATCCGAATAATTGTCCATATAACATATAATTAAATACTGTATAAATTTCAGGAATAGCTTGTCCTCCAATATTTAAATGTTTATTACAAATACTATCCAGTTCATCATTTTTGTTATAGCTAATAACTGCTAATTTATGATTTCCTGAATCTCCATTAATTTCTCTTATAAGATCCATATCATAAAGGTTAGTATGAGGATTAGTTGAATTCATAAATATTACTAATGTTTCATCATTTATTATAGATTTTGGACCATGTCTAAAACCTAAAACCGCTTCACAAACACTAACTACTCTTCCACTTGTAAGTTCTAAATTCTTAAGACACATTTCCTGTGCTAATCCTTTTAATATTCCTGAACCTAGATAAACTACTCTTTTAGCATCATAATCAACAAGTTCTTTTACATCTTGCCAGTTGTTATCTAAAATATCATTTCCTTGATTAACCACTATATCAATATATTTTTTATTTTCTTCTAAGTTCTTTATATCAAAAGTTAGTAATGAAGCTAATAACATACAACTAAAGGAACTTGTCATTGCAAAACTTTTATCATTTGAAAGTTCTGGCATTAATAAACAAAGGTTGTTTTCTCCTTTTGATGATTTCTTTGCAAGTTCTCCATTTTCGTTACAGGTAATTACCAGTTGTGATATATCTTTTACGTTTTCCTCGAATAGATCATAAGCTCCAACACTTTCTGGACTATTCCCTGATCTTGCATAAGAAACTAATATTGTTGGTACATCTTCTTCTATAAACTCTGATGGGTTTGAAACTAAATCTGTGGAAGCTATAGCTTCTACTCTTAAATTTAACTTTTTAGCTAAGTATAGGTAAATTGTGTCCCCTACATAATCAGAGGTGCCTGCACCTGTTAATATTATTCTTGTATTGCTTTTTAATTTTCTGTTTAAAAGGTCTTTTATCTTTTCCTCATTTTCTTTTACAATATTATATGTTTCTTCCCATAACTTAGGTTGATGCCTTATCTCAGTAGCCGTATATATTGCTCCTAATTCTTTTACCTTATCAATATTCATTCCAAATAACATTTTATAACTCCTCCCAACTGTTAATGTTGTCATTACCAGTATGCTTAAAATTTTTTTCTTTTATTTATTTTTTAATTTTACTCTGTACTTAAATTTATCGCCTCTAGCTACTCCAACGGTATATTCAATTATATCGTTATTTTCATATGTAAATCTTTCGATTTTCAAACTTGGAGAGTCTTCTTTAATTCCTAAATAAAAACTTTCTAATTTATTTGTTAATATAGGTTGAAAGAATTCTTCTGCGGAAGATAACTTAACATTGTACTTCTTTACCATTATATCATATAGTGGTTTTTCTGTTAACTCTTCTTTTGTTAACTCCTTAAACTTATTAAAAGGAATATAAGTAGTTTCATACATCATATGAATACCATCTGCTTTTCTAATTCTTGATATTTTGTAAAGCAAATCATCAGCATCAATTTTAAACTTCAAGCCTATTTTATCTCCTGCCTGAACTATTTCAAATCCAGTTACTTCTGAACTTGGTTTTTTCCCAAGCTTTTTCATTTCTTCTGTAAAAGAATAAAAAGAAATTAAATCTTGGTTAAGTTTCTTTGGTGAGACAAAGGTACCTTTGCCATGCTGCTTATAAATATACCCTTCTTTTTCAAGTTCATCTAAAGCTTGCCTAACTGTTGTTCTGCTTACATCATATTTTTCACAAATTTCCCTTTCGGAAAGCAATTGTTCATTTTCTTCAAGGGTGTTTTCTATTATTTTTATAAGTATCTCCATAAGTTGTGAGTACAATGGAATTCTAGAACTTTTGTCAATAATACTCATTTTTCCACCTCATTGTTTATATATAAATTAATTATATCATAATTTTTTATCTTTAAAAATTATTTCAACATAAATATTTATACCTTTATTACTTTTATACTATAATTCTTTTATTATAAACAACATTTCAACCTTTAGGTAAAATGGATATTTTTAATTTTAAAAATTATCATTTTAGCAGTTTTTTATTAAATAATTTTCATCACAATAATACTTATAACCTTTTAATCTTTTTAAAAGCAATAATATTAATAATTCCTATATAAAAGCTATATATTGCAACTATTATGCTTAAAGCTAAAAATAATACGTTAAAATTTTGTTGTATTGCATTTATAATAATAAGAATACTTAAAAATGCATAAGCACATGCTTTCATTACCATTTTTTCTTTTTCCTTACTATTAATTATACTATCTAGCCTTGAAGTCTTATGTTCTCTTTTAAAATTATTAATTACCTTTAAATTCTTTAAAAATATAAACCTAAAGTATATTTCTACTAAAGCTATAGCTCCCATTCCAACTAAAAACGTATTTTGCAAGGATTTAAAATAATCTCCGAGTAGAATCATAACAATAAATATAATTGAGTATCTATAGTAAAATATCCTAAACTTTTGTTCTACTTGTTTAGATACAATATATCCATTTTTATTAAAGATATTATAATAAACCGTATTGGCATGACTGTCTAAGTATATGTTATTTCCAGCTAAATTCATTATATCCTTTTTCATTATAACATCGCCTTTCCTAAACAATATGTTTGATCTACTGAGTAATCATTATTAAGAATTACTAAATCACTATCATATCCAACCCCTATCCTTCCTTTACGTTTATCAATACCTAAACATTTAGCTGGATTAATAGTACATGAATTAATAGCATAGTTAAAAGGTACCATAGTTTCTTCAACTAATATTCTAAGTCCATCATTCATCTTTAATGTAGATCCTGCTAATCCTTTTGTTTCTACTAAGTGAGCACTTCCATCTTCATAAATTTCTATTTCATTTCCTCCAAATATAAATTTAGAACCAGGCTCGGACCCCTTTGCCATTAATGCATCTGTAACCATAATTCCATAATCTGGCCCCTTTGCATTAAAGAAATTATATAGGGCTGTCCTAGTAGAATGGTTTCCATCACAAATTATTTCCCCATACATCCCCTTAACCCTTAACGCAACTCCAACTAGTCCATTTCTTCTATGATTGAAGGCCGTCATGCCATTATATACATGGGTTTGTGATCTAGCTCCATGGGCAAAAGCAAATATTGCATCTTCATATGTGGAAGCTGAATGCCCTATGCTTACTACTATATTATTGTCATATAAATACCCTGTAAGTGAATAATCTTCATCTGTTTCCGTTGCCAAAGTTACATATTTTATTAAACCTTTTGCTGCTTTTTGATAACTTTTAAACTCCTTAATAGTAGGTTTAACTATATATTCCCTTGGCTGAGCTCCCTTGTATTCCATATCAAGATAAGGTCCTTCAAAATGAATCCCTAATATTTCTGCTCCTTCATACCCTTCTTCAACTACTTTTGCAACATTGCTTAAAGCTTTAGTAAGCGTTTCTTTGCTTTGAGTTATAGTAGTAGGTAATATTGAAGTAACTCCTTCATTTGCTATTTTCTTTGTCCAATTTCTTAATCCTTGCTCATTTGCATCATTTGTATCAAATCCATAAGCTCCATGACAATGAATATCTATAAAACCTGGTAAAATTCTCTTACTACCATAATCGTAAGCATCATTCTTTTCATTATAATCATAAATATTAACTATTTTATTATCATCAATTTCAATCTGAGCTGGGATAAATTGATCAGCAATCCAAATCCGTTTACTTTGTATTAACATTATATATCCTCCTAGTATAACTTATATTTAATTATACATAAGTTTATCCAGCTAATATTTGCACTTTTTAACAAACATATTATCTCTTTCACCACTCTTATTGAATTAAAACCACTCTTCATTATAATTAGAATTGTAATTATTTATAAATAAACTTATTATTTATAATATTGTATATAGGATTATTTTAGGAGATGATAAAAATGATAGGATTAATACTTAGTGGGCATGGTAATTTTGCATCAGGATTACACACATCTTTAAAGTTAATTGCAGGAGAACCTTGCAACATAGAATATGTTGACTTTGAAGAAACAGACTCCATAGAAGACTTAAGAAAAAAATATTATAATTCATTAAAGAATTTAAATAATTGTGATAACATTTTAGCTCTTAGTGACTTAGCCGGAGGTTCCCCATTTAAAACTTTAGTTGAAGTTAAAACAGAAATAGAAAAACCAATGGAAGTAGTAAGTGGCACAAATTTACCTATGATTCTTGAAATGTCTATGACTAAGGATATTATAGATGATTTACATTCCCTATCTGAATCAGCAATTGAGGTAGGCAAAAGTGGAATTGTAAAATTTGAGTTTATAGTTCATGAAGATAATGAAAGTGAGGATGGTATATAATTATGATAAATTGGGAAGTAATTATGTGGACATGCATCACCGTTGCCGTATTAGTTGGGGTAGGTGCCTTAATATTAATATTTATATCTACTAGAAACTTCAAGAAAAGAAAGTTAGAACTTACAGATGTACATGTTGAATTAAAATCAGGTATGAAAGTAATGTTCTGTGGTGGAATTTACGGTAAAGTAGTCTCTGTAGGAAAAGAAGCTGTAGATATTGAAATTGCTAAGAATACAGTTATATCTGTATCTAGATATTCAATCCAAAACATTTTATAAAGAAAGGTGGACACATATAAATTTGCTTATGACCTCGCTATGCTCCAAGTAATCGCAACCTTATATCTGTCCACTTGAAAACTGAAGGAATAAAGAGCTACCTTTTTAGGTAGCTCTTTATGTTTATTTAAATAATGTTTGTGAATATTCGCTTGGACTTATTTCGTAGTGTTGGGTAAAAGCCCTTGAAAAGTAATGTATTGAATTAAACCCTAGCATAAATGCTATTTCACTAATTGTATATTTATTTTCTTTAATCAATTGCTTACTCTTAGATAACTTCAAGTCATTAATATATTTCTTTGGAGATGTATTTAAATTATTTTTAAATAATGTTTGAAGCGATGATCTTGAAACCGAAAATTTACTACAAAGCTCTTCTATACTCATTGGCGAAGAAACTTTATTATCAATGTATTCTAATATCCCTTCTAATAATTCATCTTGGAAATGTTGATGTGACTCTTTAGGTAACTTGCTAGCATCAAACCCTAAATAATCGTATTGAAATAATCTAATTATAATTTCATGGAAATTACTCAAAACAAGGTTTTCTGAATACGGCATTGTACTTGATATATTTTTTGCAAAAGTTCTTACAGCCTTGTACAATTCTTTCCTGCAATGAAATACTTTATTACATATTAGACTGTCATCATCACATTCCATATCAAACATAATTGTTAAATATGAACAGGCTGAATTACTATTTACAGATTGTGTGTGAAATTGGTCTTTACCATATATAATTAGATCAGATGAGTTTAATGTATAATTAATACCATCAATTGATGTATCCAAAACTCCGTTATCAACAAATGTTAATTCAAATAAATTATGCTTTTCTCCTCTAAATTTATAATTTGGACTTTTAATTGTATAATAATATGCCATTATTTCAGGTATATTTATAGTTGGCAATATTCTATTATAAACATATGGTGGATTTAAAAATTCAAGTTTAAGGTTATATCCCGATGATATTATCAAATTGAATTTAGTTTGATCTGTCATTGAAACAATATTGAAATACATATTAGGCTTAATTTTTAATCTTCTATGAACTGCAAAAAGTTTAAAATCACCGTTGCTTGAATCACCTATCAATATGGATGCCATTCCTTCAATAATCTCTATATATGCTGGTTCAGAGAATTTGTATAAGCTAGAAATAACTTTGTCGCTAGTTACAATTTGTTTTAGTATTAAATCATCCTTATCTATATCCTTAGTTCCATCATAAATAGAACCATATTTTCTAAATTGAGCACTGGTTGTCTTATCATACATAATAAATCACCTCACTATAAATTACTAATATCATCTTTAATAATATTTTTACTGATCCTTAATGGATATTAACTTTATATTATAAGGATCAGTCTATTAATTAATATGTTAACATAATCAATTATATTCAATAAATCCTAAGTAAGATTTCAATTGCTGTACTTACAGTATTTCTTAAAAATAATTCCTTAAAATATATACATATAATATCATTAAAAATATATTTTTACAAAATAAGAATTAAATTTAATCTTTGTAATCGTTGTTAAAAACAATAAAATATATACTAAAAAGTCTAAAGATTGTTATTTATATTAAAGATATAATGTCCTTATACTAGTAAAAACAATATGTTTTTACAAAAAGGGAGGTGATAATATGCCGAATATTTTATTAACAAGAATAGACAATAGATTAATTCATGGACAAGTTGCAACTCAATGGTGTGGTTCTATTGGTGCAAACTTACTTTTAGTTGCAAATGATAACGTTTCTGGAGATAAGCTAAGGCAAGGCCTAATGGATATGTGTGCACCATCTTATGCTTCAACCCGTTATTGGACATTAGAAAAAACTATAAGTACAATTCATAAGGCTAATGATAAACAGCTTATATTTATAGTTTGCGAAACTCCTTCTGATGTATTAAAGCTTGTTGAAGGTGGCGTACCTATAAAAAAGGTCAACATTGGAAACATGCACATGGCAGAAGGAAAAAGACAAGTTGTTGGTTCTGTTGCAGTAGACGATAAAGACGTAGAAGCATTCAGAAAATTAAAAGAACTTGGAGTAGAACTTGAAATAAGGAGAGTTCCTACTGAGAGTTCAGACAATATCGAGAAAATTTTTAAATAATTTAATAATATAAGGGGGAATACTAAATGGATTTTAATATCGTACAAATTCTCTTGGTTGCAGTATTTGCATTTATTGCAGGTATTGATCAGTTTAGTTTCTTAGAGTCATTATATCAACCAATCGTATCTGGAGCTGTCATTGGGGCAATTCTTGGAGATTTACAAACCGGACTTATTGTAGGTGGTACTTATCAATTAATGACAATTGGAAATATGCCTGTTGGAGGCGCTCAACCTCCAAATGCTGTTATTGGAGGAATAATGGCAGTAGTATTTGCTGTTTCTTCTAAATTAGATCCAGCTGCTGCAGTTGGATTAGCAGTTCCTTTTGCATTAATAGGACAATATTGTGTTACTTTATTATTCACAGTTATGTCACCATTAATGTCAGTAGCTGATAAATATGCTGAAAAAGCAGATTCAAAAGGCATTGAAAAAATTAACTACTTAGCAATGGCTGCTTTAGGAGGATTTTTTGCACTTGTAGTTGTTATAGGTTTAATCGGAGGTAGTGTTGCTGGTGCTAAGTTATCAGAATTATCAACACAATACGCTGGCGTAATGGCTGGACTTAGTGCTGCTGGTAAAATGATGCGTTATGTTGGATTTGCAATTTTATTACGTATTATGTTATCAAAGGATTTATGGGGAGTTTACTTTGCAGGTTTTGCGCTTGCAACTATCATAGGTAAAATAGAAGGTTTAGCTGGATCAGCATTATTATTATGCGCATTCATTGGAATTGCAATATGTATTTACGACTTCCAAACTAATGTAAAAATGAAATCCGCTATATCGAATACAGGAATAGGAGGAGACGAAGAAGATGGAATCTAATAATACATTATATAAAGATTTGACTCCTGCCAAACAACTTGATAAAAAAACCTTAAATAAGATGGTTTGGCGTTCATTATTCTTACAAGCTTCATTTAACTTTGAAAGAATGCAAGCTGCTGGATGGCTATTTGGAATATTACCTGGACTTGAAAAGATTCATACTGATAAAGATGACCTTTCAAAATCTATGAAACACAACTTAGAGTTCTTTAACACTCACCCATTCCTTGTAACTTTTGTTATGGGTATAATTTTATCATTAGAGCAACAAAAAGCTGATACTAATACTATCCGTGCTGTCCGTGTTGCTGCAATGGGTCCTTTAGGTGGAATTGGAGATGCTATATTCTGGTTCACATTAGTTCCAATTACTGCTGGTATTACTGCTAATATGGCTATTAGCGGATCATTAGCTGGTCCAATATTATTCTTGTTAATCTTTAATGTTGTTCAATTTGGAATTAGATATTGGTTAATGCATTGGTCATATAACTTAGGTTCAAAAGCAATTGATATATTAACTCAAAACGCTAAAGAATTTACACGTTCAGCTTCTATGCTAGGTGTGTTTATAGTTGGTGCGCTTACTTCAAACTATGGTGCAACAACATTAGCTATTGAAATACCAAATGGAGCTAAGCCAATTAATATACAAAATATATTAGATGGTGTTCTTCCTCAAATGATTCCACTAGCTCTAACATTAATGTTATTCTACTTAATTAAGAAAAGAAAGTGGACTCCTGTTGCATGTATAGGCTTATTACTTGTAATTGGTATAATTGGTGGATTCTTCGGAATATTTGCTTAATATATCTTAAAACTCAAAGAGGACATGCTTTTGCAAGCAGTCCTCTTTTTTTAATATTAAATATAATTTATATCCACTACAATACTAACCTTATTTAAATATCTCGTCTATATTATCAGGGACAATATTTCCAGCTAAATTATAAGCAAGTAAAGCTGATCCATACCAAGGATCTAATTTGGGTTCTTGCAATTTGCATTTTAATCCTGATTTATTAATTAAATCTTTTAAAGGATTTAATATTAAATCTCCAGATTTAAAAACTCCCCCTGTATAGGAAAGAATAAACTCCTCATTAAAGTCTAATTCTTTTGCTAAAACTTCTATATGTTCAAAAATGTTTTTTGCAGCTTCTTTAAATATTTCAATTGAGGCTTCACATCCTCTTTCTGCTGCTAAAGCTGCTATCCTTGAAAACTTTGCAATTTCTGTTCTATTAAATTTAAGTCTATTAAATACTATATCTACAATTTCATAGGTATAACTTATATTGTATTCTTCTTCTATTAAATTTAATAAAACCGTTTTCTTTCTTCTGCCGTCTTTCTGCTTTGTATATTCATTTATAGCTTTTAGTCCAATCCAGTAAGCACTACCATCATCACCTATACCAGGTCCAAATCCACCAGATCTTGCAATTTTACCTTCTTTGTTTCTACCATAAGCAATACTTCCAGTTCCTGCAACCATATTTATTCCAGGTTTACAGCTTGTACCAGCTGCCCATCCATTAACAGCATCATTACCTACTAAATAATTTTTTTTAAAAACTTCCTTTACTACTTCATCTATTTCATTCATATCCTCGTTACTTTCCCCATAACCAGGTACTCCTAAAAATGAATATTCAATATCTTTTTCTTTTATATTTCCTTCAATACAAAGTTTCTTTAAATTATTTGTAAGTTCTTCTTTTATTCCTTCTACTCCTATTTGATGAATATGAATAGTTCTTCCTTCCACTTCAGAAACCCTATTTAAGTCCTTATCTATAAGTAAATACTTTGTTTTTGTTCCCCCACCATCAACGCCTAAATAATACATCCTTACCCCTCCTAGAATTTAATAATTACTTTATTTTTATTCAATTTATCTAATCATATAACCTTTCTAGATTATCCCAGTAATTTAATAGATTAGATTTATCAAATAAGTTTCACTTTATAATAATTATATATTAAGATGCATTTTTAAAATTATAATATATTGGTGTTTATTTTAGTTTATTTGCACTTTGCAAGTTTTTTAATCTTTGCACAAAAAAGGTTAACATATCCTTAAGACAAGCTTCCGGCTATGGTATTAATTAACTAAGTTCATACTTCGTCATCACTGGTATTCACTAGTAATTAATGCCTCACTAAGTGTTCAATTCCAATATTGAATTTATAATGACTTATCCATAGGATGCGTTATTATAAATTCCTACAAAATAAAAAAAGTTATTAACAACCTTTTTTATTTAAGCTGTTAATAACTTTTTTATATTGTTGATTATTATACCTCTATTTTATTTTCCCTAGCAAATTTTTATCTTTAAGACTTTTTCAGAAAAACCTAGTATATATCACGCTTTAAACTTGTACACCTTCATAATCAAAAGAATAAAATCTAATAAAAAAGAATCCTTTTTTTGACGTTTTTTTGACGATTCATAATAATTAAAGTATAATTTACTTAGTCAGTATTTAAAATGTATAATTTAGTGTGTTGTCGCAAACCTTTAAATTTTATTTTTTATACTGGCTCTTTTTATTTATATCCATATTAGTTCCTACCTATTCATTCTAATAAAACTATCAATTTCTTTCATAGCTAAATCTCTAAAAAACTCAGATGCTGATATATGTTTTAAATCACAATATTTCTTTATTAATTGTTTTTCTTTTTTATTAAGTCTAAATTCAAGTCTATCATCTAATACTAACTCTTCTTCCTCTCTTCTAAATATTGAATTTATAAAATCTATTATACTACTCACTACTCTCCCCCACTTCTCAATCACTATTTTTACTGCTTTTTAATAAGCTTGTCCGTACATATACGTACTGCACGGACTGCTCCCCCACTTCTTAAAGCTCTTTTTCGGATACATTGTCTACATTGTCTACATTAGGTAACGGTGTAACCCCAAAAAGCATATCTTTTACCGTTGAGCCTGGATTACTGTATTTCATAAGTTCTTGATACATTAATAGATCCTTTTCTTTATTCTTAGAGAATTCTAATATTACTCTTAATCTTTCTGCCATCAATGACACCTCCTTTATTTTCTTCTTGGTATCATTGTATTCAT
>JARIDB010000025.1 GCA_029257045.1 Clostridium sp. | reverse complement strand
GTTTTACAGTTTTTAGGTGTATGATGATTGAACCTACTGTAAAAGTAGAAGAGTCAACAGAAAGTTTTAAAATATATGCAATGCATGTTCAAAATGATGAGAACAACATAAATTTAGATATGAAAGTAAAAGTAAGTGTAAAAGGAAATGATTTAACATGGGAAGTAATAGAACTTAAGAGAGCAGAAGGTTCTAAAAAGATTGCAACTATTGATGTTCCAAAGTTAAATCTTTTAACAGTAAGTGCTGTAGAAAAAGGTGCTAATTTTGCAGGAGCAAAAGCATCAACAACTACAACAGCAACTGGAGACGTATTTATTGATTTTGAAAATGGATTCGTTCCATCACAATCAGATTCTTATTTATATGGATTCCTTACAAATGGAAAGTTAAGTGCAGGTATTTTCAGTAATTCAGAAGCCGAAGGAGATAAGCGTGTTGTAAGAAATAATAGTGCAGATACAATGAGTCTTACAAGTGCACCATGGTACTATGAATTAGGCGATAAAAATGGACAAAATAAAGCAAAAAATTATAAAGACTATCCAGTAAGTGATTTTCCATGTATGAAAGTAGCTATTGCAGCAGATGAAAATGAAGATGGAGCTATTGACTGGAATGACGGAGCACTTGCATTCCGTGATATTATGAATATCCCTTATGAAGCAGACGTAATTAAGGATATGGTAAATTATCGTATTGTTATGAATTTTGCAAGTATGGCATCTAATCCATATTTAACAACAGCTGATAATATTAAGAAAGTATCTCTTGCAACAGATGGACTTCCACAATCGGTTCTGTTAAAAGGATATGGGAATGAAGGTCATGATTCTGCTAACTCAGAATATGCAGATATTGCAGAACGACAAGGTGGAGAGGAAGACTTCCAAAATTTAATTAAAATTGCACATGATTATAATACCGAAATTGGTATTCATGTTAATGCCCAGGAAATATATCCAGAAGCACCTTCATTTAATGAAAATATGTTACAAAAGCCATTTGGTAATGGATGGGGATGGCTTGATCAATCACATGTAATTGATAAACTTTGGGATTTATCAACTCAAGCAAGATGGAAACGTTTTGTGCAGTTATATGACCGTATAAATGGAACAAATTTCTATAATAGAGAATGGCCATTAGCCGTAATAGATTCAAAGGGTGAAGTAACTGCAACTAAAGAAGCAATTAAGGCTGATGCTGAAAGTAGAAAAGATAATATGGACTTTATCTATCTTGATGTATGGTATCAAGATGCATGGGAAACAAGAAATATTGCAAAAGAAATTAATTCCCTTGGATGGAGATTCTCAACAGAATTTAGTGGACAAGGAGAGTATGATTCTACATGGCAACACTGGTCAACAGATGCAGTTTATGGTGGTGCAAGTGCAAAAGGATTTAATAGTGATATTATCCGTTTCATAAGAAACGACCATAGAGATTCCCAAGTGCTTAATTATCCAGCATTTGGAGGAACAGCAGACAATCCATTACTTGGTGGTTTTAGATTATACGGATTTGAAGGATGGGGTGGAGATAGAGACTTTAATAAATATATCTTAGAAACATTTAATCAAAACCTACCTACTAAATTCTTACAACATTACAATGTAACTGATTGGGAAAACTATGAAAAAGGACAATCGCCTGTAGGAAATCATGAGAAAGAAATTACATTAAAGAATGCTGCAGGAGATAAAGTTGTTGTAACAAGAAATGAAAAGCAAAGAAATGATGATAATATTGAGCGTACAATTACTTTAAATGACAAAGTAGTATTAAATGACGTGACATATTTATTACCATGGACAGATGAAGATAAAACAGAGAAATTATACCACTGGAATTTAGATGGTGGAAGCACAACATGGGAACTTCCAAAAGGATGGGAAGGTCTTGGAAATGTTGTAATGTATGAACTATCTGACCAAGGACGTATAAATGAAATAAGCGTTCCTGTAAATAATGGTTCTATAAGCTTAGAAGCTAAAGCAAAAACAGCATATGTATTATCTAAGGGTTCTGAAATTAAAGAACTGAAAAATGATTTTGGTCAATTAGATTACGTAGTAGATCCAGGATTTAACGGATATGCACATGGAGAAAAATTATCTTCAACTGAATGGTCAGGAGATATCAATAATGAATCAGTTGTAATAGAAAAGGCAAAGACAGGAGATCAAAGACTAACATTTAATAGTCCTTCTGAGAATGTATCTGTAACTACAACTATTTCAGGTTTAGAAAAAGGTGTAAACTATGTTGCAGAAGTATATGTAGAAAATAATAGCGATGCAAAGGCAACTATAGAAGTAAATACAGGAAGCAAGACTGTTTCTAACTATACTGAACGTTCTATTTTAAATAACTATGTAAAATCTGATCAAAAGAATGGAAGTAAAATGCAACGTATGCAGATTTCATTTAAAGCAGAAAATACTACAGCAAAATTAAATTTAACTAGAGTAGCTGGAGAAGGATCTACTTATATGGATGATATCCGTATTGTAGAAAAAACACTAGATAACTTCCAAAAAGAAGGAATTTTTAAGCAAGATTTTGAAACAGTAGTACAAGGGTTATATCCATTTGTATTAAGTTCAGCACAAGGAATTTCAGATCCTGTAACACATTTATCACAATTAAATGCACCATATACACAATCAGGTTGGAATGGAAGAGTAATTGACGATGTAATTTCAGGAAATTGGTCACTAAAACATCATGGTGCAAACACTGGAATAATTTATCAAACAATTCCACAAAACTTCCGTTTTGAAGCAGGTAAAGTGTATAATGTTGAATTTGATTATCAATCAGGACCAGACAAAGCGTATGCTATGGTTATTGGAAATGGGACAAATTATACAGCACCTACAGCAGAGGAATATCTTGCACAAGCTCGTGGAGAGACAAAACATGTAAAAATGCAAGTAATTGGTAGTGGAAGTGCACAAACTTGGATTGGTCTTTATGAAAATGGAAGTAAAGCAGGCGGTGGATCTATGGGACAAACAGACTTTACTCTTGATAATCTTTTAATTGAAGAAGATAAGGATGCAATTGCAGTTACAATTTCAAGCACAAATCTTTATAAAGGTGAGACAGCTAAAATATACGGTAGTGGTTTAGATAAAATTAATTGGAACTCAAGTGATGAGAAAGTAGCAGCTGTAGATAAAGATGCAAATGTTGTAAAAGCATTAGCGGGAGGAAATATAACTATTACAGCAACACTTCCAGATGGAAAAGAAGTTATATTTGAAATGAGTATAGTAGAGGATGTTGTAATAGACATTCCAAGATCTAAATTAAGCAATATAAGTTCTAGTGCAAATACAGAACAACAAACAGGGGAAGCAGCAGGAAGTGGAGTAGCTTCAGCAGCTGCAGATGGAGATTCCTCTACATTCTGGCACTCAAGTTGGTCAGGATTTACTGTAAGTGAACAAAATCCTGCAATTCTTACAGTAGATTTAGGAGAAGAAATTGAAATTGGTGGATTTAAGATTCAACAAAGACCAAGTGCAAACAATGGTATTGTACAAAAATTCAAATATGAGATTTTAGATTCAGAAGGAAATATTTTAGAGGCTTCAGATTCTATTACTGTTTTAGATTCAGAGAAGCAAGGTGGAGCGTGGATTACATCTAAACTTAAAGAAACAGTTACCGCAAAAAGAATTAAGGTTTATGTAGAAAGCGGTAAAGGTAATTTTGCAGCAATATCAGAAGTTACACCAGTTATTTTACAAAAAGTTGCAGATACAGCAACTTTAGAAAATGTAACACTTAATATAGGTGAAAAAGTAACATTAAATCCAAAGCATCCAGAAAATACAATTCTAAAAGGTATTGTATGGAGCTCTTCTGATGAAAACATTGTAAAAGTAAATCAAAGTGGTATTCTTACAGGAGTAAAGGTAGGAACTGCTAAGATTAAAATAACAAATGCAGCAGGTTTAACAGCAGAGTGTACAGTAACTGTTGAAAACAAAGATTTAGTTTATACAGCTTTAGAAAAGGCTATTGAAGATGCAGAAAACATTGATTTAGCTAAATATCAAGATGGAGCAGAAAAAGATGCATTTATAAAAGCATTAAAAGATTCAAAAGCTTTAATTAGCAATGCAGCTTCTTCACAAGATGAAATTGATAAAGCAATGAAAGCTCTTTCAGAAGCACAAGCAGCATTAAAATTACTAGACGTAGAAGAAGATGTTGACAGAAGTGAATTAAGTAATATAATTGCAGAATATGAAAAGCTTGATTTAGCTAAATATCAAGATGGAGCAGAGAAAGACGCATTTATAGCTGCATTAAAAGAAGCTAAAGATGTATATAATAATGCATTAACTCAATTAGAAGTAAATAATGCTTTATCAAAATTACAAGAAGCAAAGAATAACTTGATAAATATAGAAACAGAAACACCAGAAATACCAGAGAAGCCAGAGGTTCCTGATGTTCCAGAAGTACCAGAAACTCCAGAGAAGCCTGAAACACCAGAAGCTTCTAAGGTAGATAAATCTAAGTTAGAAAAGCTTTATAAAGAATGCTTAGATTATTATAAGGAAGAAAAACATTCAAAGGAAAACTGGGAAAAATATCAAGAAGCATTAAAATTAGCAGAAAAAGTTATTGATGATAAAAATGTAAAGCAAGAAGAAGTAGATAAAGCATTAAAAGCTCTTGTTAATATTACAAAGTTAATGAATAAAGAGCTTGGAAATCCTTCAAATGTTCCTGTATTACCAGAAACAGGGGATGAAAGTAATATGAATATATTAATTATAGGATTGGTAATTAGTACACTTGGAGTTTTCGTTTTAACTTCTAAAAGAAAAAAGAATGAAAATTTAATCTAAAATAATATAGTCATAGGGGAAGGGCATGTATGGAATTCTTAATAGAAAGGCATACTATGCTCTTCTTTTATTTATTCTTTGGAATAGTTTAATTCTCTCGTTTTTTATAGCGGAGAGATAAAGTGAGTCCAAAAAGTAAGGACTATTGTATTGCAACAAGGATTTACATAAGTAAGATTCCCGGACTTTCCTTCCAATTACGCTTTGAAGGTATGCTTATATAGATAAATATGGTAAAATTATATTAAATTTACAGGAATTTAAATAATTTTGAGGTGAGTATAATGGATAATAAGATATTAGAAATAAGAGGATTAACAAAAAGTTTTGGTGAAAAAGAAGTATTACGTGGGATAAATTTAGAGGTAAACAAAGGTGAAATAATAGGATATATTGGACCAAATGGAGCCGGTAAAAGTACTACAGTTAAAATTATATTAGGATTAATAGATTCTAGTGGTGGAGATATACTTTTATTTGGAGAAAATATAAAAAATGGAGATGGAGAATATAAAAAGCGGATAGGGTATGTTCCAGAGGTGGCAGAACTTTATGAAAGCTTAACAACTAAGGAATATTTGACTTTTGTAGGTGAGTTATATGGGTTAAGTGAAGAAATATCCTATAAAAAAGCTAAAAGTATGATGGAGTTATTAAGTATTGGGGATTGCATGAATACAAGATTAGGTGCCTGTTCTAAAGGGATGAAGCAAAAGATTGTATTGATTTCTAGTCTTTTACATAATCCAGATATTTTATTTTTAGATGAGCCTTTAAGTGGATTAGATGCAAATAGTGTAATGATAGTAAAGGAATTACTTGCTTCTCTTGCATCACAAGGAAAAACAATATTTTATTCATCTCATATTATGGAGGTTGTTGAAAAGATAAGTCATAGAATTGTATTAATTAATAATGGATGTATAGTAGCAGATGGTAGTTTTCATGAACTTCAAGAAAGTTGCAGAGAAGGTTCTCTTGAAGAGATATTTAATCAATTAACTGGATTTAATGAGCATAAAGAGATTGCAGAAACTATAGCATCAATTATTAATGAGGTGTAGTTATGAAAGAATTTAAGTTTATAAAACTTTTAGATAAGTTTAAATGGATATATGAGAAGTTTGATGTTGACTATGAGAAAATGAAACTAATACTAAAGCTTAAACTGACAATGGATGAAAGACGAGTTCCTACTATTATGCAAAATAATAATGGAAAAGATAAAGATAAAAACAAGTTTTTTATGAGTTTGTTTTTTTATATGTTTATGGGTTTATTTATAGGCATACTAACATTTTTACCTATAAATAAAATGTATGTATATACAATGGTTTTTGCAATATTTATGTTTATAATTTTAACGGTATTTATATCAGACTTTTCGACCGTATTATTAGATGTAAGAGATAAAAATCTAATAGCTACAAGGGGAGTCAATAATAGAACTATTAATGCTGCAAAGATAACTCATATTTGTTATTATGTATTTTTAATTTCACTATCTTTAGGATGGCTTGCAATTATAGGCTCATTTAAAGCTGGTATATTAATAGGTATTTTATTTTTATTAGAAATTTTTATAATTGATATTTTCATGATTGTAATAACTTCATTATTGTATTTTATTATATTAAAATTCTTTAATGGTGAAAAGGTAAAAGATATTATTAATTTTGTACAGATAATGCTTACTATAGTTATGTCTATTGGATATCAATTTATTAGTAGAATATTTGCATTAGTAGATTTGAATGTTATTTACAAAGCGAAGATATGGCATTTATTATTTCCGCCAATGTGGTTTTCAGCACCAATATATTTAATTGAAGGTGGCAGTATATCAATGATAACAGCTTCTTTAACAATAAGTGCCTTTTTAATACCCATAGTTGCTATAATAATTTATATTAAACAAAGTAGTAATTTTGAATTATATTTATCCAAGTTAAATAGTAATGATACAAAGGAGAAAGAAAAGAGAAGAAGTATATTTTTTAAGCTGGGAAGATTATTTTGTAGAAGTAATACAGAGAAGGCATATTATACATTAACAAATTCAATTATGAAAAAAGAAAGAGAATTTAAATTAAAAGTTTATCCGAGTTTAGGATTTACAATAGTTTTTCCAGTGTTATTTATATTTTTATTTACACAAAATAATAATTTTAGTAGCTTTTCTGAATGGCAAAATAATATAGTTAACTCTAAGACTTATTTAAATATATACTTTTTTGCATTAATGATACCAACTATTATGATTATGCTACAGTATTCACAATGCTATAAGGCAGCTTGGATATTTAAATCAACACCATTAACTAATGAAGGGGATATATATAAAGGTTGTTATAAAGCTTTTCTATTTACTATGTTATTACCTATTTATTTATTTGAGAGTATTTTATTTATTATATGCTTCAAAACAAATGTAATAATTCATTTGATTATAACGTTACTGTTTATAATTGCATTAATTCCTATTTTCTACAGGTTAAATAAGTTTTCAATGCCTTTTACTCAGCAGTTTAATGTATCTGATAGAAGTTCAAATTTAGTAAATATGTTACTTTGTTTTGGAGTAGTAGGGTTAGGGATTCTCATTCATAGCTTTTTAGGTAAAAAAATAATGTTGCTTATAATTTATGGAATAATTCTAGTTTGTTTAGATTTTATATTATGGAGTAAAGTAAATTTTAAAAATCTTAAATTGAGTAAATAATAGGGTAATACTAAGACAAATAACACTAATGACTAGTCTCTAGCAAATCATAGACTAGGGAACACTAAATATAAATGTTCTCTAGTATTTTTGGCGTTATAAGGTAAATAGATACAACATTATAACGCAAAATTGTTACAACTACTTTTAGAGAAAATAAATAAAGTTTCTATACAAGCTATCTGTTAAAATGAATAAACAATATATTGTGTATTTTTATATTTATTATAGATTAATACACAATATGTAGTATAATTATATTAGTGGATAAATTATTAAGTTTATCTAATACTATTAATTTAATTATTATTCTAATGAGGTGTTAATATGAAAGTGAAAAAGAGAAATGGGAGTCTAGTAGATTTTACTAAGGATAAAATAGTTAAGGCTATTGAAAAGGCAATGGAAGAAACCAAAGTTGGAGTAGATCATAATTTAAGTGAGCAAATAGCAAATGAGATATTTATGAATCTATCTGATGGAACTGAGAAGTATCATGAAGTTGAAGATATACAAGATATGGTAGAGTTCAAATTGATGGATAGCGAAAGAAAAGATGTAGCAAAGAGATATATAATATATAGAAGTGAGAAAGAAAAAGAAAGAAAGAAAAAATCAAGTAAAGAAAATTATACGATGATAAATGATGAGTTTGTAAGTAGATATAAACATAGCTCATCTCCTATGGGGCAATTAGGTAATTTTGTTTATTATAGAACATATTCTAGATTTCTTATGGAACAGGGTAGAAGAGAGTATTGGTGGGAAACAGTAAGGAGAGCTGTAGAATACAATACTTCTATAGTACCAACATCAAAGGAAGAAGCAGAGAAGCTATATGATAATGTATTTAATCTTAGACAATTTTTGTCTGGAAGAACTCTTTGGGTGGGAAATACAAATGTTTCGAAACAATATCCTATGAGTAATTTTAATTGTGCATTTCAAAAAATTGATTCATTCCAAGCTTTTACAGATTTATTTTATTTATTGATGATAGGTTCTGGTGTTGGAGTAAGAGTTCTTAGAGAAGATGTAGATAAAGTACCAAAGATTAGGACCAACTATAAATTGATTCATAAGGATTATGTAGAAATGCCAAAGATGCTTAGAGAAGATAGTACATCATTAGTTTTTTATAATAATACTTCAGCTGAAATTGTAATAGGTGATTCAAAAGAGGGCTGGGTTCAAGCACTAGAGCACTTTTTAAATCTTGTTGGAAGAAGCCAATATAGAAATATAAATACAATAATTATAGATTATTCTCATGTAAGACCAAAAGGAGAAAGACTTAAAACCTTTGGGGGTACAGCGTCAGGTCATGAAAGTTTAAAAAATATGTTCTATAAAATTGATAAGGTAATAAAAAGGAAATCACTTTTATTAGAAAAAGATAATATTAAACTTGCATCTATAGATTGTTTAGACATTGCTAATATTATTGGAGAAAATGTTGTTGTTGGTGGAGTTAGAAGAACTGCTGAAATGGTAATAATTGATGCTAATGATGAGGAATGTATAGAAGCAAAATCCAATTTATATAGGCAAGAAGATGGTAAATGGATTGTTAATAAGGAATTAATCCATAGGCAAATGAGTAATAATTCAATTTATTATACAAAAAAACCATCTAAGGAAAGATTAAAATGGAATATAGAAAAAATGAGATATTCAGGAGAGCCGGGCTGGATAAATGCTGAAGCTGCTGAAAAGAGAAGACCAAATATGAATGGGGTTAATCCATGTGGAGAGATATTACTGGATTCACAAGGATTATGCAATTTAACAACCGTAAATGTATTTGAATTTGTTAAAGAAAATGGAATTTTAGATGAAAAAGCATTACTTGAAGCACAAAAATTATCAGCAAGGGCAGGCTATAGAATGACCTGTGTAGAGCTTGAACTTCCAGATTGGGATAGAGTACAACAAAGAGATAAGTTAGTTGGCTGCTCATTAACTGGTTGGCAAGATATGGTCAATGCAACTAACTTTACTAAAGAACAAGAAGCAGAGTTACTTAAAAAGTTAAGAAAAGTAGCAAAAGATGCTGTATCTGAGTATGCTAAGGAATTAGGACAAAATGAACCTTTGTTGGTAACTACAATTAAACCTGAAGGTACATTATCTCAATTACCTTCAGTATCAAGTGGAGTACATTATTCACATTCACCATACTTTATAAGACGTGTTAGAATATCAAGTGATGATCCATTAGTTAAAGTGTGTGAAGAATTACAGTATCCAGTATTACCAGAGGTAGGGCAAAGTATTGAAGATTGCACTACTAAAGTAGTAGAATTCCCAGTGAAAGCTCCAGAAGGAAAAACTAAGTATGAAGTAACTGCTATAGAACAGCTTGAGAATTATAAGATGTTTATGGAAAACTATGTTGATCATAACTGTTCAATAACTGTTCACGTTAGAAATCATGAGTGGGAAGAAGTTGAGAAGTGGGTATGGGATAATTGGGATTCAGTTGTTGCCTTGTCATTTTTACCATTGGATGATAGCTTCTATGAATTATTACCATATGAAGCTATAGATAAGGAAGAATATGAAAATAGAGTGAAGGCAATGAAGCCTTTTGTATCTTCATTAATATCTAAATATGAGAAGGAAGAAATTGAGTTTGATATTGGAAATGATGGCTGTGAAAGCGGAATTTGTCCTATTAGATAAATAATAAAGGAGATGCAAAAGTATCTCATTTATTTATAGAATTCTAAAAAAGAAAAAAAGCTCCTAGTAAAGACTGACAAATTCATGATTACAATGGCAATGGCTGCAATAGAATTTAATACTAATATTAAATCTTTAATTAAAAGTAGAATGAATCCAACCTTATTAGGAATGTTATTCTGGATTGAGTATCATTATCCCCCTTGAGAATACAGTCATTATTAAATATTTGGTAAGATATAAATTAAAATTAAATCTAATTATATGGATAATATGCTTATGCTGATTGTAGAGAAATCAAATAAGCTTAAATATGTCCTAAATGGGATGAAGATATCATATAATATAAAAACATCAGAATAAATTTCTGATGTTTTTATAATTTGACAATATATATAGAATGGTATAAAGTTGTATTAAGGTCTTAATACAAAGGAGTGATACTATGTCGTGGGAATTTAAGGATGATAGGCCAATATATTTACAATTAATTGAAAAGATTCAATTGAAAATAATTTCTGGATTGTATAAAGTTGGTGGAAGGTTACCATCAGTAAGAGATATGGCAAGCGAGGCATCTGTGAATCCTAATACAATGCAAAAAGCTTTAAGTGAACTAGAAAAAATAGGGATACTTTATAGTCAAGGAACTAGCGGAAGATTTATTACAGATGATGTAAGAAAGATTGAAGAATTAAAAGAACACTTAGCCACAGAACAGGCAGAAAAGTTTCTAAAAGGTATGGAAAGTATAGGTTTTAACAAGGAAGAAAGTATAATTATTTTACAAAAATTGAAGGGAGAGGATAATAATGAGTGATCCTATATTAGAGTGTAGAAGTTTAGTGAAAAGCTATGGAAAAAAAGAAGCATTAAAAGGAATAAACTTAACAATAAATAAAGGAAGAATAGTTGGGTTATTAGGTCCAAATGGAAGTGGAAAAAGTACTCTTATAAAACTTGCAAATGGACTTTTAACAGCAACAAGTGGAGAAATATTAATAGATGGTAAAAAGCCTGGGGTTGAAACTAAAAAAATAGTTTCATATTTACCTGAGAGAACTTATCTTAATGATTGGATGAAGGTTTCTGATATGATTAATTTCTTCCAGGATTTTTATGAGGATTTTAACTCAAATAGAGCTTATGATATGTTAAATAGATTAAATATAGATCCAAAAGATAAATTAAAGACAATGTCAAAAGGAACAAAGGAAAAGGTTCAACTTATATTAGTTATGAGCAGAGAAGCTGATTTATATTTATTAGATGAACCAATTGCAGGAGTAGACCCTGCAGCTAGAGATTATATTTTAAATACAATAATTAATAATTACAATGAAAATGCTACAGTAGTTATTTCCACACATTTAATTTCTGATATAGAACCAATACTTGATGATATAATCTTTATTTCCCATGGGACTGTTACATTATGTAAAAGTGTAGATGAAATAAGAGAAGAAGAGGGCAAGACTGTTGATGCATTGTTTAGGGAGGTATTTAAATGTTAGGAAAATTAATTAAATATGAATTAAAAGCTACGGCAAGAACACTTATGCCACTATATATTGCATTATTAGCCTTTGCACTTATAAATAGATTATTTATGGGAAGTAGTAATAACATGAATAGTGATTTATTAGGTGGTATTCCAATGATGTTAAGTATATTTGCATATGCATTTACAATGGCAGCAGTATTTATTATAACATTTTTCGTAATTGTCCAAAGATTTTATAAAAATCTATTAGGGGATGAAGGATACTTAATGAATACATTACCAGTTAAAGCTTGGATGAATATCTCAAGTAAACTTGTAACTTCAATTATTTGGAGTATTGTTAGTGGAATTGTAGCAATTTTATCTATAATTATAATGGCGTTTTCACAAGATATATTAACAAACTTATTTTCTGGAATTAATAATCTTACAAGTTATTTATCACAGGGGTATTTTGGAGTAGCAGTAGAGTTAATTCTATATGGATTTGTATCAATGATATCAAGTACTTTAATGTTATATCTATCAATATCAATAGGACACCTATTTAATAAAAGAAGGATTTTTGCATCTTTTGGTAGTTTTATAGTAATAAATATGATAATTAGTGCCATTAAAGGAACTATGCAAGGAAGCGTATATCAAGGAAGTGTATATATAGGTAATAATTCTGGTATTATACCAAAGACAAATGGATTATTAGTTTTTGATCTTATATTAGCAATAGTATTTTTTGTAGCATGCAATTATATTATTAAAAATAAATTAAATTTAGAATAATTTAAATAACAGATAAAAATAATACTAGAAATAAACAATAATAGAATAAGTTATTATAATTTCTTCATTCAGTTTAATAGTGAACATATAATGGTTTGCGATGACTTGGAGCGTAAGCGAAGTCATAAGCAAACTATTATATGTTCACCTTTTTTATATCTTAAGTTAAAAGTTAGCTACATTAAAAAATGTTTATACTAACT
>JARIDB010000014.1 GCA_029257045.1 Clostridium sp. | reverse complement strand
TAACTTCTTAAATATAGTAAATAATATTATCCTTTGATTTATTATAATCATCTACTAGATCTTGTAATGTTATAGACTCAAAATAATTATTTATCAATCCATTAACATCGTTCCATAACCTTCTATTTATAAAATCTTCAATATCATTTCCATTACATTTACTTACATCAATTAATATACTTTCACCTTCAAGGATTTTAAGTATTTCTAAAGTAGTATATTCATTTGGTTTCTTACTTAAATTATAGCCTCCTTGAGCACCTTTTCTTCCAACTATAATTCCACCTTTTCTAAGCAAAGAAAATATCTGCTCTAAGTATCTTTCGGAAATATTTTGTCTCTCCGATATAGTTTTAATAGTTACATTTTCCAAATCCATATTAATTGCTAAATCTATCAATGCTCTAATACCATATCGGCCTTTTGTAGAAATTTTCACTTAATCACCTTTTTTCTTTTTATTTTTTACAAAGTAAAAGTCATTGCCTATAAATAACAATGACTTTTAAAATATTATTTATATAAATCTGTAGATAAATACCTTTCTCCTGAATCTGGAAGAAGAACAACTATATTTTTGCCTTTGTATTCTTCTCTTTGTGCTAATTTTGCAGCAGCTACTACAGCAGCTCCTGCTGATATACCAACTAAAAGCCCTTCAGTTCTAGCCAAATCTTTTGAAGCCTTAAATGCTTCTTCATTTTCTATTTGAATTACTTCATCTATTAAATTAACATCTAAGTTCTTTGGAATAAACCCTGCACCAATACCCTGTAATTTATGTGGACCTGGTTTTCCTCCTGAAATAACTGGTGAATTAGTTGGTTCTACTGCAACTATTTTTATATTTGGATTCTTAGCCTTTAAAGCCATTCCAACCCCTGTTATTGTACCGCCTGTTCCAACTCCTGCTACAAATACATCTATATTACCTTCTGTATCTCTATATATTTCTTCTGCAGTTGTTTTCTTATGCATCTCTGGATTTGATGGATTTTCAAATTGTTGAAGTATAATTGAATTTTTATTTTTGTCTTTTAATTCATTTGCTTTTGCAATAGCTCCCTTCATTCCTTCAGGTCCTGGAGTCAATACTAATTCAGCTCCTAATGCTTCTAAAAGATTTCTTCTCTCAAGGCTCATAGTCTCTGGCATAGTTAATATTAATCTATACCCTTTAGCTGCTGATACAAAAGCTAATGCTATCCCTGTATTTCCACTTGTAGGTTCAATTATCACAGTATCTTTATTTAATAATCCTTTTTTCTCTGCATCTTCAACCATCGCATACCCGACTCTATCCTTTACGCTTCCACCTGGATTAAAGTATTCAAGTTTTCCTATTATATTTGCTTTTAAGTTATTTTCTTTATTATAATTTGATAATTCAAGTAAAGGTGTATTACCTATTAACTCTACTAAACTTTTTGCTATTTTCATTTTTCCGCCTCCATATTCCTACTATTCCGATATGTTTTCTTTCTACTTATATAATACCGTAAAACTTTCTTTTTGTGAATAGATTTTAAGGAATATTTTAATTTAATGAAAATTGATTTTCTTTTATTTTAACACTACATTTCTCATCTACTTTTATGTTTCCACCTTTTATTACTTTTGTAAAAACGCCATTTTTAGGCATTATGCATTCTCCAACTTGATAGAAAATAGCACATTTGTCATGGCATTTCTTTCCTAATTGAGTAACTTCTAAAATAACTTCTTCAAATTCTATAATATCTCCTATTTTTATGCTTTCTAAACTTAATCCTTCTACTACTAAGTTTTCTCCAAAGGCTCCAAAATCTACATCTCCACCTTTTTTTCTAAATTCATCTATTTTTTCAAAAGATAAAAGACTGACTTGTCTATGCCATTTTCCTGCATGGGCATCTCCTTTAAGACCAAAATCCTCTATAAAATCCCCTTCCTTTATTTCCTTTTTAAGAGTTCCCTTTTTCTCACTTATACATATAGCTAAAACTTTTCCCATATTATCCCCCTATTTGATTCATAAATTTTAAATCTTTATCTTTATTTTTTTCTAGAAAAACATGTTTTTCTGGTTTTTCAAAAATTGCTTTTCTAATTGCTAAATTAATTTCATTTTCTGTAGCACCATTTCTCATTAATTTCTTCAAATCTATACCATAATTAAAATGTAAACACTCCTTTAAAAATCCTTGTGAGGTCAATCTAATTCTATTACATTCATCACAAAAACAATTACTAATAGGACTAATAAAACCTACTCTTCCTTTATTATTTTCCACTCTAATATATTTTGCTGGACCTTCATAAGATTTATTAGCTAATACTTTAGTCTTTTCATAGTTCTCATTTATTTTATTTTCTATTTCGTTTCTTGTTACACCTTTATATGTACTTCCTATTCCAATAGGCATAAGTTCTATGAATCTAACATCTACATCATTATATTTTGTAAAATTAACAAAATCTAATATTTCCTCTTCATTTATTTCTTTTATTAATACAGTGTTTACCTTAACTTTTATTCCAAATTCTAAAGCTTTTTCTATGGAGGATAAAACCTTGTTTATATCTCCTCCTCGTGTTATTTCTTTAAACTTATCTTTCTTTAGTGAATCTAAACTGATATTTACACCTTTAACTCCATTTTCATAAAAGTCTTTAAGATATCTTTCTAAAAGAATTCCATTTGTAGTTAAATAAATACCCTCAATACCTTCTATTTTATTAACTCTTTTTACTAAGTTTAATATATCTGGATAAACTAAGGGTTCTCCCCCTGTAAATCTAATCTTTTTAATTCCTAACTTTGCACTTTCAGTTACTACTTTACATATTTCTTCAGTTGTTAACTTATCTTCTTTCTTGTAAAAATTATTACTATCCTCTTCCATACAATAAATACATCTTAAATTACAGTTGTCTGTTAAGGATATTCTTAAATAATCAATTTTCCTATTAAATCTATCTCTCATATCCTATTAAGAATTTATTTTAAAAATTAAATTCTCCACTTTTCCCCCCTGTCTTTTTTAATAAATGAGTTTTTTCTATAACAATCCTCTTATCCATAGCTTTACACATATCATATATAGTTAAAGCTGCTATAGAAGCAGAAGTTAATGCTTCCATTTCAACTCCTGTTTTCCCAAATATCTTAACAGTAGCTATTACATCAATATAAGATTCTTCATCATTTATATTAAAATCTATAGTTGAACTATTTATTAATAAAGGATGACACATAGGTATTAAATTTGAAGTTTGCTTACTTGCCATTATTCCAGCAACTCTTGCAACTCCAAAAACATCTCCCTTTCCTATTTTCCCTTCTTTTATTAATTCCAACGTTTCCTTACTTAACTTAACTTTTGACTTAGCTATTGCAACTCTTTCTGTTTCCTTTTTTGAAGATACATCTACCATAATTGCATTTCCACCTTCATCAAAATGTGTTAGCTTATTATTCAATGTCTTTCCCCCCTTAAGTTAGTATTATAATTATTAAATTCTACTTTTTTTCTAATATTCCTTTATTACTGTATTTTTTAATATATATCTTCATTTTTTCTGTTTAATATTATAAAACCTTTTAAACAGATTATTTAATTGTCATTATTGCCTTTAATTTACTAACTATTTTCTTGCACATTCAGACTCTTCTCCAATTAATATCTTTATGCCATGTTTTAAGTCTTCTAAAACAAAGTCTAAAGCTTCTTTACAAGCCTTTGGGCTACCAGGTAAATTTACTATTATAGAATCTCCTCTTATTCCTGATATTGCTCTAGATAACATAGCCCTTTTTGTAATAGTCAAGCTAAAATATCTAATAGCCTCACATATTCCTGGAGTTTCCCTTTCTATTACTTCCTTTGTTGCCTCTGGAGTAATATCTCTTTTTGAAAATCCTGTTCCACCAGTAGTTAAAATCAAATTAAGTTTTAAATTATCACTCATATTAATTAATTCAGTCTTTAACATTTCTTTTTCATCTGGTAAAACAACTTGTCTTACAACTTCAAAACCTGAAGCTTCTACTATTTCCTTTATGCAAGGACCACTTTTGTCTTCTCTTTCCCCAATATATCCTTTATCACTGCTTGTTATTATTCCAATCTTGTACATATAATTTCTCCACCTCTCTATACTCCATAGGTATATTTATATTTATAAAATCCTTTTCACTTAAAACATATTCACCTTATAAGCAGATATCTTCTCCTAAATAAACATTTTTATAAGGTTATTAAATTGTTAAGTAAACATTTTCAAAGAACCTTAACTATATGGATTCTATTAGTTTGACTTTTATAATATTATTTTTTATATTATCATTTAAAATTTTAAGTCCTTCTTCTAAAAAAATATAACTTTTCATAATATATCAAAAATATAATAAGAGCTAAAACCACAATTGGTCTTAGCTCTTATTATAAATAACTAATTATAAGAAATTATTAAACTCTTAAATCAAAATATAATTCTAAAGAGTCTTTTAGTTATATATAAAGCTATCTTCCTTCCCAAAACGTGGAGATAATACTTTTTCAAATACTACCCTGTGAACAATGTTCAGGTCTTAAGTCCATAGATTTTATCCTTAGGTCCTTAAGACTCTAGAAAATATTTTATTTTTAGTAAAACTTCTATTAATATATTTTTACCTACATTTGATTGACTTACTATTACATTTATCAGCTTTGCCATAGTTTACCTATATAAGCATTTTATTCTATAGTCTAATATTATATCTTTTCTCATAGTTCTTCAATAGTTTCTTAAAATTATTCAAAAACATCGAACACTTGGTCTTAATTACTTAGTAAGGCATTGAACTCTTAATGAAGTTAAGTGTAACTATAACTGAATTTAGTGAAAAAGTCCATCTACTGTAGGTAGATGTTCCTTTAGTTTCCAAGGCGATATCTATAGGTTTATTATGACTTGGAGCGTAGTGAGGTCATAAGTAAATCTATATATATCCCCCGTTTTATTTTGCTAAATCTAAAGCTATTTCCATCATATCTGTAAAACTTTTCTGTCTTTCTTCTGGTGTTGTTTCTATACCTTTAAATATATGATCTGAAATTGTAAGAATTGATAAAGCTTCAACTCCATATTTAGCTGCTAATGTATAAAGTTCTGCTGTTTCCATTTCTACTGCTAAACAGCCATAGTCTGCCCATAGTTTAATACCTACATTTGTATCATCATAGAACAAATCTGATGATAATACATTTCCAACCTTCATATTTAAGTCCTTTGATTTCCCTTTATTATAAGCATTTAATAATAATTCAAAATTAGCTGTTGGAGCATAATCCATACCTTGGAATCTTCTTTTATTTATTGCTGAGTTAGTTGAGGCACTTTGTGCAAGTACTATATCTCTTACATTAACATCATCATTTATTGAACCTGCTGAACCTATTCTTATAAGTCTTTTTGCTCCATAAAATTGTATAAGTTCATTTACATATATTGAGTGAGATGGTAATCCCATTCCTGTTCCTTGTACAGATACTCTCTTACCTTTATATGTTCCTGTAAATCCATACATGCCCCTTACTTCATTATAACATATTGGATTTTCAAGATATGTTTCTGCTATAAATTTAGCTCTTAATGGATCTCCTGGTAATAAAATCGTTTCTGCTATAGAACCTTCTTTGGCCATAATGTGTAAATGTTTTGACATATTAAATCCCCCTTAAATCTTTGTTAATTTTATACTAACATATTTAAAAAAACAAATAAAGAAATTACTACTAACCCAATTATTAACTCGCCCTTATATCCTTTACTTTATAATCAATTTTCTTAATTTTCCTATCATATAAAGTGATCCAGCCGCTAAGATTATATCTTCCTTTTCCGAATTATTTCTAGCTTCTAATATAGCTTCATTATAATCATTAAAATATTTTACATTGTTATTATATTTTTTAACTATTTCCAATAAATCTTTAGCTTCCGTAGCTCTTATATTATCCGGTGTTACAGTATAAACTTCCTTAGCTAAAGGTGCAATAATCTCTACCATTTCCTCTGCCTTCTTATCCTTTAAAATACCAATTATTAAATACAAATCTTTATATTCAAAATATTTTTCTAAGTTTCTCTTAAGATATTTTATTGCCTCTACATTATGAGCTCCATCAATTAAAAAGTCTGGCTTCTCTTCTAATATTTCCATTCTGCCTTTCCAAATAATATTTTTAACTCCAACATATAATTTTTCTTCATTTATATCTATATAATTATCTTTTATTAGTTTTTCAATAGTCTTTATTCCTAAAGTTAAATTAATTTGCTGGTGATCTCCTAATAAAGGTAAATCTAAAATATAATTCTTTGTTGTTTTAATTTCAACTTTTTGAAATAATTTATTTTCCTTTATTATTTCAATAAATTCATAATCTTCTTCTTTTACAAAATCTATTTTTGTCTTTTCTTGTATCGCCTTTTCTAATAATACCTTTTTACATTCTTCTTGTTGAATAGATGATACTACAGGAATACCTTTTTTTATTATTCCAGCCTTTTCTGTTGTAATTTCACCTATAGTATTTCCTAGTAAATTCATATGATCAAAACTAATAGATGTAATAATAGAAATTATTGGAGTTATAACATTAGTTGAATCTAATCTTCCACCTAATCCTACTTCAATTATTCCAAAGTCTACATCTTTCCTATATAAATATAAATACATAAGACATGTTAAAACTTCAAATTCTGTTGGATGGCTATATCCTTCTTCTATTACCTTATTAACCATAGGCTTTACTTCATTAATAAGATTACTAAGTTCCTCTTCTTTTATATTGTCATGATTAATTCTAATTGTCTCCTCCATATTTTCTAAATAAGGAGAGTTGTAAAATCCAATCTTATAACCATTAGATATAAGTATTTCTCCAATTATTGAAGAAGTTGATCCCTTTCCATTAGTACCTGCAATATGTATTAGCTTTAATTTTTTCTGTGGATTTCCTAGGAGTTCTAAAAGTCTTTCTGTTCTTTCAAGTCCATAATTTGAACCTAGACTCCTAAGTTTTTTTAAATATTCTAATGTTTTCTTATTTTTCATTTTATCACTACCTTTATTTAACTATCTTTATTTATTAATTTCTTTTGATATATGGCTTAAAAACAATTCCATAGTATTATTTATTCCAAGATAGCTAAGCATTCTGCTACCTACTGCATCTTCAAATTCATTGAATAATATTTTTCCATCTTTTAATAATAAAAAATCAATACCACCATAATCAATATTAATTTCCTTAAGTATTTTTTTAATTATATCTTTATCTTCCTCTTTTATGTTATATATTGTAACTTCTCCACCTTTAGTAAAATTTGATACTAAACTTTTTCCTTTAGGTTTTCTTATTACCGAGTGGGTAATTTTATTATTTATAATATAGAATCTAATATCTCCAATATAATCTTTTATGTATTCTTGATATATACTTTTGTGTATATCAATAGGTTCACCATTATAAAGGTTTATTCCTTCCCCACCATGACCATTCTTTGGTTTTACTATTTTTAAATTATTATCCTTAATTTCTTCTTCTTTTGTAAAAACCTTAGGATATTTTATATTCAACTCTTCTACAAAATCATAAGCTAACTTTTTATCATTTCCAAGTTTACAGAACCTTGAATTATTAAACACCTTTATATTATTATTCTCATACTGTTTACTTAATTGATAATCTCTCGATCTATTAATAATAAAATCATAATTTTCTTGTATTTTATATTGGCACTCTTTTAAGCTACAAAGTTCTATAATTAAGTTATATTTTAAACCTTCTTCAATTAGCCAATTTATATATCCCTTATTTTTTTCTATATCAACTTCATCATAAATTAATAGTCCTTTTTTCATTTTAATTCCTCTATTATATACTTTATAATTTCTTCTCCAAAACTTTTTCCCCATATTTTTTCAAAGCTTAAATAATTTAAATTAGAATTTACTTCACATAAAATAACTTCATCTTTTTCACCAAACAATAAATCCACGCCTGAAAAATCAAGACCTAATGCTTTAGTCGCTTTTAACGACATTTCCTCTTGCTCTTTATTTAATTTATATAAAGTTCCTACCCCACCTTGAGATATATTAGCTCTAAAATCTACTTTAGATTCTCTAGTCATAGCTCCAATTATTTTATTTCCTACAATATTAACTCTAATGTCTCTTCCATAACTACTTTTTATATTTTCTTGAATTATAAACCTAACACCTTTTTCATTTAATTCTTTTATCTTATTTATAAAAGCTTTTTCTTCTTTTATATTATAAACTTGCATACCAAATGATCCTTTAGATTCTTTTATTATTACATTTTCTTTTAAATCATTAAAGATACTATTTAAATAGTTATTTTCAATATTTTCAGTATAAAATATCATAGGAGATAAATAAGTTTTAGGCATTTTAATACCCTTATTTCCAAGGGTTAAATGCATTAATCCTTTATCATCACAATTATCTATAGCCTTACTATTATTAAATAATCTATATCCCATATTCTCTAGATGTTTTGCTAAATAAATGTCCTTATCCCAAAATATAACAAATTCAGGCTTTTTTAAAATTTTATTTGTTTTAATTTTTGCTTCTCCATTTTTATTATAGTGAGGTATAATTTCTGTATTCTTCACTTTTATAAGATCTATATTAAAATCCCTTGAAACTTCTACTAAATTATCTACTAAATCTTCTATTTTTTTTATTTTTAAAGTTCCACTATATATAATCCATCCTATCATATAATCACTCCCCTATAGTCATTGACAATATCAAATTAACAATTTAAAATTTAAAATGTAATATGAATGTAAAAACTACTGAAAGTAGTTTTTAAATAATACAACTTAAAGTATTTAAGTATTAAATACTTTTACATTAAAGGCTGTCGCAATAGCCCCATCTATAATTGTACATTGTCTATAATCAATTGTACATTATTTATAATTATACTCTAGAGTAAAGGAGAAAATTAAAATGAAAGACCTTAATGAAATTCTAGGTTTAAATTTAAACCAATCAGAAATTTTTGATATTAATGAAGAAAAACTTATTTTACTAAAAGATGAAGGTTACTTTTTAAAAAATGATTTTTACTTTTGGTTACTAAATAAAATAATTATATTAGAAAACAATCAAGATAATAAAGCTTTATCTTATGGTTATTACTTAATGTCTTATTACTTATTTATAATACTAACCCCTCTTTATTATGAAGATTTGGCTTTTAACTATATAACTAAAGCTACAAATTTAGACGATAATTTAATTTATAAAGAATGGTATTTAATTTTTGCAACCTTACCTGAAAACTATATAAAAGTTTATGATGCTATAAAAACAGCTGAAGAAGTACTAGAAGAAAACCCTCAAAGTAATTTAGCAAATGCTATCTTAGAAATGTTTTAGCTCCTTAATAAATCTTTATATATTTAATTTGTTCCCAAAGATTAAATATAAATTTCCCTGGAAATTTATTACATAAGGTTTTAAATTTATATTTCTTAAGATAACATAGTATATCAAGCTTTTTAATTATCAAATATATATAAATAAATAACTTAATAAGAAATATAATCTTTAAGTTACTATATTTTCTAGAGCCACTATAATATTCATTAATTAGTAGTCATCTCATATTTGGCGTGACCCCTATCTATGTTAATATAACTTCAACAGATCAAACAAATAAAATCTGAGGAGGAATTAACAAATGATTAAATCAAGAATAATTTCATTATTATTATCAGGATGCTTAACAGCAGGATTAGGTGTTGGAAACTATTTCTTAAAACCTAATATAAATAAAATCCCAAATAATAAAGAAGTATTTGAAAGTAATGAAAGTACATCAAATGGAGATTCAAATAACTCAATAGATAATAATTCAAATTCTAATACTTCAACTGAAACTAAGCCTAATGAGAGTAACAATGGAGGTACTAGTGGAAACGTTAATAATGGTACAAGCACTGAAACTCCAAAGGAAAATAAAGATGATTTATCTGGTATTGTAAATGATAAAAATCCAGGAGAAACTGGAAATGAAAATACAAATACACAAAATCCTAACACAGATAATTCACAAGCTACTCCTGAGGAAAAACCTCAAGCAGAAAGCTCTGATAAATATATAGCAGAAATTGAACAAGCTATCTTTCAAAGAGTAAATCAAGAAAGAGCTACAGCAGGTCTTCCAGCATTAACATATAATACTACAATGGAACATTATGCTAGATTTAAATCTCAAGATATGGGAGATAGAAAATACTTTGACCATACAAACCCAGAGGGTAAATTAATAACTGAAAAGATGAAAGCTGATGGGGTTTCTTATAGAGCATGGGGTGAAAATATAGCTTATATTTCAGGAATATCAGGTAATGCTCAATTATCAACACAATTTATGGATAACTGGATGAATTCACAAGGACATAGAGCAAATATATTATCATCTAACTTCTCAAGTATAGGAGTTGGGGTATATAAAATTGGAAATACCTACTATGCAACTCAAGAATTCTATAAATAATTTTAAATTTAGAATTAAGATATAATCTACTACGAAGTTTAGAAAAATGCTTATTTATAACTACTAAATAATCAAAAAGGGAGATGTGCAACTTTGTTGCTAACATCTCCCTTCTTTAATCCCATAATTTAGTAAAACTAAATTATCTCATTCATTCTACATTTTTAATTTTACATTCTACATCTATCTAAGGCTGTCTATTCTAACTAAAACAGCTTCTAGCATTTCCTGATATTTAGCTCTCTTTTCTTTTTCTTCATTTATTACCTTTTCAGGTGCTTTTGAAACGAAGCCTTGATTATTAAGTTTCTTATCTATTCTTAAAACTTCACCTTCAAGTTTTGTTTTTTCTTTATTTAATCTTTCAAGTTCCTTATCCTTATCAACTAAATCAAGTAGTGGCATAAATAGCTCTCCACCTTTAGTTACTAAAGATACTGCATTTGATGGAACTAAAGTTTTATCTTCTATAAATTCTACTTCTTGTGCCGATGCTAATTTCTCAATATAATGAATTCCAGCTGTGAATGCAGCTTTTGCCTCTTCATTTGAATAAGCTATAACTTTTGCTTTTCTTGATGGTGGAACATTCATTTCAGCTCTTACATTTCTAAGACCTTTAATAGCTTCTATTATAAAGTCCATATCTTTTTCAGCTTTAGCATCATTAACTTCTACATTATATTCAGGCCAGTTTGAAACCATAATTGATTCTCCGTTATTTAATGTAGAATATATTTCTTCTGTTATAAATGGCATTACAGGGTGAAGAAGTTTAAGACCTGTTTGTAATACTGTATTTAATACATTATAAACAATTCCCTTTTCCTTTTCATTATCTCCATATAATACACCTTTAACAAGTTCTATATACCAATCACAGAATTCAGTCCACATAAAGTCATAAACCTTTTGAAGCGCAATTCCAAGCTCATATTTCTCCATGTTTTCAGTAACTTCTTTAACTAAAGTATTCAATCTAGATAATATCCATTTATCAGCTAAGCTATAATCTGTGCAATCTTTATATTTGTTCATTATCTCTTCATCAAGGTTCATCATAACAAATCTTGATGCATTCCAAATTTTATTTGCAAAGTTTCTAGCAGATTCTACTCTTTCAGGAATATATCTTATATCATTTCCAGGTGAGTTTCCTGTAACTAGCATAAATCTTAAGGCATCTGCACCATATTCATCAATAACCTCAAGTGGGTCTACTCCATTACCTAAGGATTTACTCATTTTTCTTCCTTCTGAGTCTCTTATAATACCATGAATTAATACAGTATCAAAAGGAATTTCATCCATGTTATAAATACCTGAGAATATCATTCTTGCAACCCAGAAGAATATAATATCATATCCAGTAACTAAAACATTTGTTGGATAGAAGTATTCTAAGTCTTCTGTTTTATTTGGCCAACCGAGTGTTGAGAAAGGCCATAAAGCTGATGAGAACCAAGTATCTAAAACATCATCTTCTTGTTTTAAATGTTTAGAACCACATTTAGAACAAGTTTCTGGAGCTTCTACTTCTACTATCATTTCATTACAGTCAGTACAATGCCATACTGGTATTCTGTGACCCCACCATAACTGTCTTGATATACACCAATCTTGAATATTTTCCATCCAGTTAAAGTAAATCTTATCAAATCTTTCAGGAACAAATTTAGTATTATTATTTTTAACAGCTTCTATAGCTGGCTTTGCTAAAGATTCCATTTTAACATACCATTGTTT
>JARIDB010000078.1 GCA_029257045.1 Clostridium sp. | reverse complement strand
TATTGATTACGTTATAAATACTCACCCTCATTCTGATCATATAGGTGGATTAATTAAAGTTTTCGAAAACTTTAAAGTTAATAAGTTTTATTATCCATATGATATTGAGATGAAAAGATATGAAGGTTTTGAAGGTGCAGAAAGCATTGAAAATGAAGGATACAAAATAAATTGTATGAATTACTGTTATCAGTTTTATAAACGAGTTTTAGATTTAGCTGTTGAGAAAAATGTGGAGATTCATGATACAATACCAGCATCATATATAGATCCAAATAATATTCTAAAATTTGTGCACCCAGATAAGGTATACAAGCAAAATTATTTAGATAAGGCTCCAGAAGATATAATAGGGACTGATTATGATGCATTTAATAGTGATTCAGCAGTTGTAATGGTTGATTATTATAATTTCAAGATGCTTATAACAGGAGATATTAATAAGGAAACTGAAATAGACATGGTTAACTTGGGATTAATACCAAAAGATAAAATAAATGTATTAAAAGTATCTCACCATGGATATAATACGTCTAGTAGTAAAGAGTTAATAGATGCAATAAGACCTACATTTGGAGTAGTTACAAGATCTAAAATAATGGAAAATTCACCTGAGTGTAAAGAAACAAATAAACTATTACGTGATTATAAAGTAGATTTATTAGAAACCTGGAGAGGTAATGTTAAGGTATATGCTACTGACAAAGCTTGGAATATAGAATATTAAAAAAGCTTCAAAAATAGGGTGTATGAAGATGTAAAAGATTTTTATACACTCTTTTTAATATATAATTATAAATTATTCAAGCAAAAGGTAAATTGTTGACACTTATCCTCTAATTAATAGTATTTATAATTAAATTCTAGAGAAATTTATTAAGTATTTATTTTAAAATGTACTACTTTAGGGTATAATGAATAATTAGAGAAATAGAGAAATAAAGAAATAACATAATTTAGATATACAATATTAAGGAGGAAGCTACATTGGCAGATTATATAAATGAAATAGAAAAAAGAAGAACCTTTGCTATCATATCCCACCCAGATGCTGGTAAAAC
>JARIDB010000168.1 GCA_029257045.1 Clostridium sp. | reverse complement strand
ATTTTACTATTTATTTCAATTATTATACTAACTACCTTTATCTATCTAAATAAAATGTCAAATAAGGTTTCTAGGTTGGATATTAAAAGTGAAGATGTTATTAATACTAATATAGAACTTCCTAAAGAATCGAAAGATGTAACATTAATAGCTTTATTTGGTACTGATTACTCAGACCTTTATGAAACAAGTGCTGCTGATAGTACTATGATATTAGCTATAAATAATAAGGAGAAAACTATTAAACTTTGTTCTTTAATGAGGGATATTTATTTATATCTTCCAAATGGAGAGCAATGTAACTTAAACTATACTATTTTAGATGGTGGAATACCTTCTATTATAAGAGCAATCAACTTTAACTTTGATTTAAGAATAGAAAAATTTGCTCAAGTTGATTTAGCAAGACTACCTAAGATTATCGATTCCTTAGGTGGAGTAGAAATTAATATAACAGATGAAGAACTTCAATATATTAATTCTTATATTACTGGTATAGATAAAAAAAATGATACTACAACAGAAAAAGTAATAGGTAGTGGTCTTCAACTTTTGAACGGAACCCAAGCTTCAGCTTATTGCAGAATAAGATATACTGCCGGAAGAGATTTTAAAAGAACAGAAAGACAAAGAGATGTTTTAAATGCTCTATTTGTAAAATTTAAAGATACTAAAGTAACAGAGTTTCCTAAAATCATAAACGATGTTTTACCTCTAGTTACTACAAACTTAAAAAACACAGAAATAATATCCTTATCAACTAAATCTTTAAGTATGGGTGTTGATAATATAGAGCAAGGACGTTTCCCATCAGATGGTAACATCATAAGCGCTGGATTCACAGATATGTACCATATGAATATCGACATTGATGCTACAACTGAAGAAATACATAAATTCCTATTCTCTATAGACTAAGTTTAAACTTCGAGAAAATAAAGTGGTACACTACATTAGCTTCATAGTTTCGCAAAGAATTTCTAGGTTCATAATAGATGCTAAACCAAGAGTTTTGGTTAACTCGCTGCGCTCAGACAAACCAACAACTCTAAGGCCTAGCATCTATTACTTCACCAAGAAATTCTACTTGCTTACTATAGGCTAATTCCGTTTACCACTTTATTTTCTCTTACAGTTAAATTTAGTATAAGAGAATTGACGGTGATAACTTATATTAAAGGAAATAATTCAGCTATGCTGAATTAAAACAAATTTTTAGTATATAAGTGGATTAACAAACTTTTTTCTTTCTATGAAGTATCTTTGAAATATTTCGTTTTTCTCTATATGTTTTTCTATTTCTTCTGCTACTTTAAATGTTTTATTAAAGCCTTCTATACCTTCTTTTCCTAAAATCACGTATCCACTTGCTAGCTTTTCACTTGGGATTGTAATTCCTGTACACTTACACATATTAGCTGCTTTAACTAATGCCTTTCCACCTTTTGATGTTAATTCAATTTCTGTGCTTCCTTTAAATGATCTTTGAATTGTTTCATCGTAACCATAAATGTCTATAGGGCCTTCTAAAGTTAGTATTACGTCAGCTATATCTTTATTAAATATATTTTTAATTTCAGATATCCCAACTTCTCTACTATATATATTATCAAAATTATATTCTATAAACTTAATGGTTTTTTCTTTAAATTTACTTATTATTTTATTTAATTCATATCTCATATCAATATTATCTGGAAGGATTAAGTTATTTGTTTTTGGAATCAAAACTCTTATAATCTTATCATCATAAATAATCTTCTCATTTAATATATCTTCTGTAACAGTTTTTAGAGTTTTAAAATCTTTAGAAATTATACCCATACTTCCATTAAAACTAATGCTATCTGTGGATAAACTTTCTTTTTCTGTTACTAACTTCATTCCAGCTCCAATAAAGGAATATAAATTAGTACTTAAAGCAGGTGCAAGAACTGAACCACCTCCATCAGTACCTATACCAAAGTCATTAATTCCTTTTAATATATTTATACAAGTCCCACTACTAGATCCTGTCATTAATCTATAGGTTAAAGGATTATGTAAATCTGTATCTATACTTCTCCCTAAATGAGACATCTTATCTACAGTAGTGAAAAGGTATTTCGGGTTATCCTTAATCTTTCTTACAATAGTTAAAGGTATATCAGAAGTATTCTTAACTCCAAAAGTTAAATAATCCTTATCTTTACTCTTTTCCTCTTCTTCAATATTCTCATTAATTGAAATAACTGACTTATAAAGATTCTCTTTTGCTAATATTCTAGTTTTATATAACTTAGTAAACTCCATTTTACCACCTACCTAATTTTAAGGGTTTCATACTCCACACAGGGATCTGAACTCCCTACACTAATTCCCATAATTCACCTCAGCTGAATTATTTCCATTATTATTAATTATACAAACCCCTTGTTAAATATTATATTTATTAATGATATATATTAAATTGGAGATTTTATCATAATTGAGAAACTACAATTCTTGTTTAAGATAGCTAAGGTTACGTTAAAAGTTTTCATTGTCTGGGGGCACCGAGTTATGAAAACTTAGTAACCTTAGATAGCTTAAATTTAGAATTGTATTCGAAATTATTGAAAATCGGATATTTAAAACATCTCCTTAATATAAGTCTAAAAGGAAACTAACTCCATTTTCTGGAGCTTTAACTTTAAAGTAATCTGCAACTGTTGCTCCAACATCTGATAAGGTTTCTCTAACTCCAATATTGACTTTTTTAATGTTTTCTCCATATATCATTAAAGGAACCATTTCTCTTGTATGTTTGCTATGTCCTATTGTTGGATCATTTCCATGGTCAGCCATTACAAGTAAAATGTCATCACCTTTAATTGTTTCTTTTAACTTACCTATAAGTCTATCTGCAATTATTAATTTTTCTGCATATTTATCTACATCTTCTCCATGGCCTGATAGGTCTGTTTCTTGAACATTGCAACATATAAATCCTTTTTCTACTTCTTTTGATATTTCAATAGTTTTTTCTAGAACCTTCTCTGTATCTACCATTGATATACTTGTTCCCTTTTCATTTATAACTACATCAGCAACTTTTCCAAGTAAATAGACAGGTATATTATATTCTGAAAGAATTGTAGATACTTGAACATCAGGATTAACTCCATAACCTAAATGGATACATTCATAACCATTATCATATACTCCTGACTTTGGAGCATTAATTCCTATATATCCACCTTCTTTTTCTTCTTCTGCATTTAATATATCTTGAAGGTCTATGCCTTTTCCACCAAAAGTTATAACTCTTGGAACTTCTGCAACTCCTCTAACTAACTTTCCTACTTCTAAAACCTTTTTAAAAGGTATTAAATCTAAAGCTGAAGTTATATTAAAAGCTTGACCTAAATCACACTCTATATTATCTGCAACTGTTAATGCTTCTTCTACAACTAAATATTTTTCTTTCTTTCCTTCTTTATATCTTACCTTATAGCCTTTTTCTTTTAAAACTTCATAGATTTTCTCTATTTTGTTTTTAATAGGTTCTCTAAAAGGCATCTTAGGGTTTGTTCCCATAATTTCTTGATGTCCAAAGAAGGTATCTGCACCAAAATGAGTTAACTTTCCTTTTCCAAAGGTAGCATTATCACTTGGTTTCATGCCATTTATTTCTGTACCTAATATATTTATAAGTCCCATACTCTCAAGATTTTTAAGTTTTACATCTGGTCTATTTTCAAGTATGTGAAGGCAAGTATTAGAGTTCAAATCTTGAGGTCTTTTTTCTTTAACATCCTCCATTGCTCCAATTCCAAATCCATCTAAAACTATTACTATAAATTTACTCATTATTTTTCCTCCTTCTAAATTTTTACTAATATTTTCTAAAGTTTAAAATAAAATTCATAAGTCACAACCGGCTTAAGAAATATCAAAAAACTTTTTTTACTATGTTAAAAACAATCTATTTCTTTTTATATAATTAAAAGAAACTTCAACTTAACGCAGCTTTATCAAACTTTACGCAGTATCCATTCCTTTTAATTAATTTTCTTTTATTTTTATTCCGAAAGGATCATAAATCCCTATAACCTTTGGATTACCACTTTGAATACCACTAACAATAGCTACATTACTTCTAGTTACAAAAATTTGTGTTCTAAAAGCCATAACTACAGTATCTGAAACCTTGCAGTTTTCTGAAATTTCTAAATGATAGTCTATACTTTCTAAAGTAGGTGCCGTAACCTTCACTCTTTTAGCTTTTTCTAAAGATTCACCAACTAGAGCATTTTCCATATGAGATCTTCTATAGTGACCTCCACCATAACAATACCCTTTATCTAAAAGATTATGAGATACTTCAGTTAAATAAACTATAGCTGGAATTTCTTCTGCATTGTTTTTATTATGATAAGGTGTAGTCCCAGTTAAGCCATGTCCTGGTTCCCCATGAGTTCCACCTTCAAGACTTATATTTTTAATACTGTGAACACAAGTTGCTGAAGGCATATTTAATTGATCAATTTTTATATCAAAATTTTCTTCAATTATTTTCTTACCTTCTTTTATTGTGTCAATATTTTTCGTTCTTTCAATTACATTTGTTTTTTCATTATATAAAAAACATGGGAAAGATGCTAATCCTTTTATTTCAAGACCTTTAAGTTTTTTAAGTTTACCCACAGCATCTTTTAATTCATCTAATTTAAAGCCTCCATATTGGCCTGAATATAAATTATCATTTTCACCTAAAACTCTAAGCATAATATTTTGCTTAATATTATTTCTTATACAAACTTCATTTATTTCCTCTGCTTTTTCAATAGAATAAACTGTAACATAGTCTGGTCTTGCCATTATTACTTTTTCAATTAAAGTCTTTGGAATTTGTACTAAGTGACCTACATGGCCAATTTTAATTTCATTATTAATCATAACTTCGGCTTCCTTAAAGTCTACAACTACAGCACCTTCATAACCAAGTTTCATAAATTCCTTGGCAACTAGAGGATTTCTTCCAATTTGCTTAGTCATAAAGTAAAGCTTTATACCATACTTATCTCCTTCTTCTTTAATTTTCTTTGCATTATCAATTAAAGTATCAAAGTCAATTATATAAGTATCTGGTAATAATTCACCTCTTTTATGGAGGTTAAATGCAGCTTGAACTAACTCCTTATTTCGTTCTATAGTTTTATCAAGAAACAATTTAACATCCTCCTAACATTCTTTGTTTTTAAGTTCACTAATTGCAGCTTTTAAAATTCTAATTATAGTGTCTGCTCCACTTCTCATTGGATTAATTCTAATCATTCTTTTTTCTAAAGTACTATCTGCTGCCCTAAAGGTTCCTGATATTCTGTACATCATTGGTACAAATTCATATTTTGATTCAGAACCAACTGGATGAGATGCTGCTCCATGTTTAGTTGTTAACTCTAATATTTCCTCAGCAATATCTTCCTTAAATTCAACTAATAAAACCTTTGATTGAGCATTTGCTAAAAAGGCACTTTTGACTTCCTTTATTTCTCCATCATTTAATCTATCTACTAATTCTTCATTAACTTCTGATTGAATAGCTAGTGCTACTGGTGCATAAACAAGTCCTCTTAATGCTTCCATGGCTTCATGTCCCTGAACTTGGCTTCCACCTGAATAATTTAAAGCATAAACTTTATCTATAAGATCTTTGCTTCCAAGTAAAACTCCAACACCTTCTGGTCCTAAAATTTTAAAACATGAAAAACTTCCAAGGTCAGCTTTGCATTGATTTCCAATTTTGTTAACCTTTAAAGCTGCATAGTTATCATCTGTAATTACTTTAATATCTTTATTAGATTCTTTAATTGCAGTTATTACTTCTTCTAAATCATAAGAATCATCTATTTTTTGTCTTGTATTTTGAACTAAAGCTCCCTTTATTTCCGGATTATTTAAAACTACTTTTTTAATAGAATTAATATCATTGAAATTAGCTTTAATTACTTTAAGCCCCATAGTTTCAATAGTAACTTTTGAAGTTGGATAAATTGGTGCTTCGTGAACTAATATAGTTTCTCCTGGTTTCATAAAACTTATAAGTCCCCATCTTATTGCACCAGTTCCAGCGCCTCTAACTAAAATTGCAGCTTCTGCATCAAAAACTTCCGCAAAGACCTTTTCTACCTTTATAGTATAAGTAGGTTTATTTAATCCCTTAACAACTCCAAGATCACCTAAAGATAATACTTCTCTTCCATCAAAGTGCTTTGTTACTGTATCTATTATTTTAAATTGTAATTTCTTAGCTTCATCTAAATTTATTGAATGTAATGGGTAAGTTATCATAATATCCTCCTATTTAAGGTTGTATATCCTTTTTATATTATTAACTAACATATTTTCTATATGTTCTTTAGAAATTTCATTTTCATATAATTTTGGTATAAAGCTATCTATTAAATAGTTATAACCAAGTCCACCGTTTCCTTTGAAATGTGATTTTCTTGTAATATCCATAGACATAACTATTTGCTTGCTATGTCCTCTACTACAAAGAGCTTTTAACCACTTAACTCTATCATCATCTGGTTGATAATTATTTTTACCTATAGTATCAAAGGCTATATTAACTCCAGTATCTAATAATCTAAACATATATTCTAAATCTCCACTTAAATCAATATGACTTAAGGTAACTTTTGATAAATCTACGTTAAATTTTTTAAATAAATCTATTTGTTCAAGTCCTAATTTTCCTAAAGTTGTATGAGTTATTATTGGTGCTCCTGTTTCTATATGAGCTTTTGAAGATGCTTCAAAAACCTTATGTTCCATATCTTCAATCTTTTTAAGGCTTGTGCCTACTTCTCCAATTAAAGAAGCTTTACTTTTTGATCCTTCTATATTATTTACAATTTCATTTATCATAATATTAGAAATCTCTTTTACGTTTAATTTATATACTTCCTCTGGTAGAAAGGGTTCTTTGTAATAACCTGTTGATTGAAGAATATTTATTCCAGTCTTTTCTATAACTTCAGCTACATATTCTGTATTTCTACCCATGCCTATATTTGTTACATCTATAATTGTAGAAACGCCTTTAGTTTTTAACTCTTTAAACTCTTCTATAGTTTGCTCTTTATTATTTAAAAAACAATCTATGTCTTTTTTTACTCCAGATAAATCTATAGTTATATGTTCATGAGCATATATAATTTCTTTATTCATAAAGATCCTCCTAATCAATTTAAATTTATAATTTAAAACTATTTTTTAAATTCCATAAAGTTCATTTATCTTATTTTCTAAACTAAGGAATATCTAATTTATTTAAATTTAAAATTTAGAACGTAGAATATAAAATAAGTTTTAAAATTCCAAGTGAATTTCTTTATTCTCATCTTCTAAACTATAATAGCTTAGTTATTCCACAATTCTAAATTTTAAATTTTCAATTTTAAATTCTAATCTATGCTTCTAAACCACAAACAGTCCAATTTTATTAAGTATGTTTATTAATATACCAACTAATATAGCTCCAACTGGTCCAATTGCCATTTCAACAATAGGTTTCTTTGAAGTTTTGTTAAGTACATATAATCCAACTACTACAAATAGTCCAAATCCTGGTGCCATTGCTTGTGCTGCCATCATACCACCTATTAATAAAGCTACTTCTAAAACTTTACTCATAGCTGTTCTAATATTGTCTCCACATTTTCTAACTCCTGGGAACTTATCCATTAGTTTAGCTAATTTTTCTAATAATATTATTTCAAGTGCCATAACTAGTGCTCCAACTAAGAAAGCAAGTATTGGATTCTTTATTAAGAAACCAACTACGAATACAAATGTCATACCAGCTGGTGCATAAACTCCAGTTGATATTGCTGTTGTTGCAACTAGAGGAATAAATCCTATACCTCTTGCTAAAGCTGTCATAGCAGCTTCAGTAGTTTTTCCTTCTGCTAAAAGATTTAAACTAATTGGATCTCCAGCTACTATTGCTAAAGATGTTGCCGCTGAAATTAATCCACCCATTATTGAAAGTATTGGTAAGTTCTTTTTAATTTTCTTAACTCTTTCAGCAAATATTGCTGCTAGATCAATTGAAGGTGCATTTGGATCTGGCTTTTCTTTAATTGCAAATGCCATCATTATTACCATACCTGCAAGTAATGCCATACCTTCTTTGTCAAGTTTAACTGTTCCAGTTCCTATAGTGAAAATCCCATATAAAGCTGTTATTTGTCTTATTACTAAAGAAACTATTAAAGTTAAGAATCCTTTTTTAGTTCCAAACTGATATGCTACAACTAAAGCTGGGAATACTGCGAATGCTACTGTAATTGGTGTTCCAACTTGTCCTAAAGAACCTAAGAAGTTTATCGGTAACTTTGCAAATAAATCTACAACAAATTGTAAACCATAAACAATACCAACTCCATAAGCTGCTCCAACTGCTCCAGATATTATAACTCCCTTTTTACCACTTGGACAAAAAGAACCAATAATATCAGTACCAAGTAAAATACTATGTATAAGTATAATAGATGCTGCTATAGATACCGGAATACCAAAACCTATAACTAACCCAAAACTTATAGCAAAAGATGTTGCTGCTAAAGCTTTTTTGTCCATTCTTCCTTCTAAGTATTCAGGAACAATGGCTCTAAATCCGTCATTAAATACTGCTACCCCTGTATTTGCTAGGATAGCTGCAAGAGCTCCTAAAAGAGCAATTACTAATGTTTGCATAAATAATACCTCCTAAAATTTTTATTGTTTTGATTTAATAAAACATCTACCTCATAAATTTGGTAGATTGGCTTTCACACTAAATTCAGTTATCGTTATACCCAACTGCATTAAGTGTTCAATGCCATAGAACATTTTATAAAATATATTTAAGAATTATTGGTATAACTTGATCTGCATGTTGCGCTGTAAATCCAAATGCTTTCTTTCCAGCGTCTGTTTCTTTTTTAATTTCTTCTTCTGATTTTATCTTTCCAGGCATTGATACTGTTGCACATTGACCCATTCCTAGTAGTGCTATTGCCATTGCAAGGGCTCCACCACCACCTGTGTTACATGCTCCTAAATAAAAATCTGCTGTTCCAAGTTTTATTGCCATTGCTGCTTCTATGTCACTTTTAATTTCTATTGTTGCTTTATCTCCTGCTATTTCCTTTATTATGTCTGCAACCCTTTGTTTGTCTATTTGTCCACCTACAACTATTCTTTTCATATTAAAATCCTCCCCTTATATAAGTTTTATATCTTTTAATTTATTTTTAACTTTTTTTAATTTTTTAAACCTTTTATTTTATTAACTTTTCCTAAACTTAAATAAATTATTTTAAATAATAACTTTTTATACTAATGAGCACACATGCATTACCAAGAAATCAATTTCTGATTTAGGGATACTGCCTAGTATCTTTTCAAGATCTTCTATAATCTTAATAGCATCCTTATATTTATCTTCACATTGTAGGACTAATCTTATTTCTTCATCCATTTCATTAACTAAATTATCTTCATCTATTCTCTTAAGAGCAGCGCATAAATGAGTTATAAACATTGCTGCATTTTCTTCTAATAGTTTAACTCCTTTTTCTCTTTCAAAATATTCTATAATTTCCATGATTTTATCATAATTTTCCTCAGATAATTGATCAGCATCTCTTAATATTCCAAGTCTTAATGTAAGTTCCATATTCAGTCCTCCAACGTACAGTTTTTTGTATTTTAATTTTCACAATCTTATTAACAATTTGCAAAGCCTCATTAATATTGAGGCATTATATTTTTTTCTAATACTAACTGTTGATACTTTTTAACATCTTTTATATCTAATACCCTATTAAATAAAGCAGGTACTAGTAAATTATTCTTACAAGCAATTATCACCGCTTCAGTGTCTTTTATATTCTTTTCTTTTCTTTTTAAAGGGATAAACGATATATTGTCTTTTCTATCTTGAATATCATCTAAATTCCATATTGCCGCATCTATTTGCTTTTCCTTTATAGCAGTTATAAATTGACTATAACTTAATAGTACATATTCTACTTCAATTCCCTCAAAATATATTTTAGTTAACATAAATTGGTCTATTGAAGAATTATCAATTCCAACTTTCGTTCCCTTTTTAAACTTTCCATCAAAATCATTAGCTACTATTATTATGTGTTCATTAACATAACTAAAGTCACCAAAGGTTTTTACTATTTGTATGTTATTATTTTCTTCTAAATAATAATCAGCTGTAAGTCTTGATGTTATAGCAAAGTCATATCTTCCATCTTCTAAAGCTTTTAACCTATGATTTGAACCTCTCATAAAAGCTAAATTTGTATTAATACCAGAGTCATTTAAACACTTATAAATTCCTGTAGCTAGCCCTTCATACCTTTTAGAATAAGGTAATGGCATAACTCCAACTAAGGATTTTATCCCTGTAAGCTCAAGTAATTTAATATAATTAATTTCTTTTATAAAAGTACCAAGGTGGCCTCTAGATTCAAGGTCTAAGGAGCCATGTTCTTTTAAAAACTTTATGGCAGATTGTATTGTACCTCTTGCAGTATTATAATTTTCTGAAAGTTCAGCAACAGTTTTTATTCTATCACCTTTATTTAAAGGAATAAATTCAACTGCTAAAGAAGTAATGGCTATTCCAAGCTTTTGCATAAGGACATTTTTCACTTCCATCATGTCACTTCCTTAATGTACAATATTTTGTACTCTTAATATAACACTAATTGTTTACCTTTACAATAGTTTTTTCAAAAATAACCTTCAACTTTTTTTAATTGAAGGTTACATTAATTTATTATCCTTAAGTTTTAATAATTAAACTTTAAATATTATAGTTATTTAAAATTCAACTATTTCTTTTTAAGTTTTATTTTAATTAATTCATAGGTTTCACTAATCAAGTTTTTATATAAATATAGTATTATCAATACCACTAAAGTTGTCAAAATAAAAATAACTAAATTGAACTTATATACACTTGAATAAATAGCTAATATATACACAGATAAAACGGATATAAATAGTTTTTTATAATTAATGTTAATTTTATAATATTTATTTCCAAAGTAAGATCTAGTTATAAAGAATATAACATAAGCTAAGCCAGTAGAAATAGCAGCTCCCTTTGCTCCATATTTTGGAACCAATATAAAGTTACCAACTATATTTGATATAGCTGATGCTAATGCAATAAAAATATGTGCTTTAGTTTTCTTTTTGAAGTTAACACCAAGAACTGTAGTTTCAGATATTGTGTACATTATTGGCATAAGAACTAAAAATGGAAATATAAATTCAGAACCTTTATATTTATCACCTAAAAACATTATGCTAAGTAAATCTTTTCCTCCTATTAATAAAGTAGCAATTAATAACATAACAAAAGATACTATTTCATTTATCTTACTAAAAAACTTAGTATCGCAAGGGTTATTGGAATATCTTTCATAAGCAACAGGAGTCCAAAATGTTGTAAATATTCCTTGAATAGTATTTAATATAGCAACTATAGACATAGCTCCAGAATATAAGCCAACTTGCTCACTTGTACTAAATCTTTGAATTGATAATCTATCAACTGATTGGAATATCCAAGTTAATCCCATTGAAAATATAAATGGTGCCCCATATTTAGTTAAGTCTTTAGTAGTTGTTTTTAAATTTCCCTTTTTACTAATATTAAACCAATCATTCTTTTCAAATAGTATTCCTACAATAAGCATGATTAAATTTGCAAAAACAGTAGTAAAAACTAAAGTTATATAATTTTCATTAAACCTTGAAAAAAATATAAAAAGAAAAATCAAATACGAAATCTTATTACTAACACCAACTAATGAATAATTTTTAGCCTTTTGTTTCATCCTGATATTTATTATTGCAAAATTACTTATAATACTAATTATTATATTAAGCGCAAATAAACTAGAAAGTATTAAAGATTCCTTTAAAGCCAAATCTGCTTCATTAACAATTAATCTTGATAATACATTATTAAATATAATACATAAGATACCTAATATTAAACTTAATAAAATTGGCATCTTCACAGACTTTCTAAGTAGTTGTCCTCTAGAATTCTTATCTTCATCATTATAATATCTAATAAAAGCCTGATCTATTCCCATAGTTAGCAGGAGTACTAATAAGCTTGTGTAGGTTACAAATAAATCTGCTTTTCCCCTTTCAACTGGGCCTATAAGTCTATATACTATTGGAGTTGAAATAACTCCAAGTATAACTACTATTCCATTTCCCATTGCATATTCTATAAACTTTTTAAATAATCCATTCATAACTTCACCTTTTTTTCTTCTCTTTAAATATTCTAATTTAATATTAACTCTATACAATTAAATGTTTTACTATTATTAACATAATGCTTTTATTATAACCCATATTATATTTAGTTAAAATAATAATATTTTTTCTTTTTAGTATTTAAAACTTATGTATTATTATCTTCTTTTAAAATAATTTCTCAAATTATTTTTCATACCTTTATTTATATTCTTTTCTTATACGTTAACTTAGTGTGCTAAATTTATTAGTAAACTTATAACTTGATTTTATCTTTACACTTGTTTATATTACTATTATATATGTTACAATTAAAATTCTAATTTATTAATAATATTATAATACTAAATATTTAGTCTTTAATTCAAATAGTATCTAATATTTAAACATATATAATAAGTGAATACTATCTGTTTAGCTATGCTAAAGTAGATATTAAAAGGAATGATAATAATGAAATGTATAACTATATCTGGTAGTGCAGGCCATGGAAAAGATACCTTTGCAAATAATTTGAAAAAACATTTAGAAATTTCAAATCACAAGGTTTGTATTTTTCACTATGCAGATTATATTAAGATGATAGCTAAAGAAATTTATGAATGGGATGGAAATAAAGACTTTAAAGGTAGAAGCATCCTTCAAAAATTAGGAGATAATATTAGAAGTAAGGATAAAATGATTATTGTAAATGAACTAGTTAAAGTTCTTGAAATAGTTGAAAATGATTTTGATATAGCTTTAATTCCAGATTCAAGGTTTCCAATTGAAATTGATGCTATAAAAGATAAGTGGGAAACAATTTGTGTCCATATTAATAGAATAAACTATATGAATAACTTAACAGATGAACAAAAAAAACATATAACTGAAACTTCTTTAGATACATATACTTATGATATAAGTTATGATATTGAAGAGAATATTTTTAATGATTATTCAAAGGAACTTCTAAATAAATTAAAATTATTATAATAAGGTCAAGCCTACATTATAATTTTCTAAAAATAAAAAGAGACTGTTGCAAAACAAATTAAGCTTTTCTATTTTGCAACAACCTCTTTGTAATTTGGACTATTACAAATATCTTACTAAGCTTTTTTAGCTTCCTTAGTAGCTTTTCTTTTTTCTTTTGCAATTTCTAGTTTTTCTTTTCTTTTTTCTTCATCTTCTCTTGCATCTGTAAGCATTTTTTCAGCTCTTTCAATAGCTAACCTATTCTTTTTGTCTTTTATATCCTTTATAGCTCTGCCTTCTAACTCTTTATTTTCAAAAGTTAAAAACCCATCAAAGGCATCAGGGTATTTAAATATCTTTTCTTCTTCTAAATCCTTAAATCTAACGATAATTTTATTATCATTAGTGTCTATAATAGTCCCAATACCATATTTCTTATTTTCTACTTTTTCATTTAACATCTTTTCCATAATGTCCTCCTTTATATTCTCAAATATTTTTAAATAAAAAAAACAACCCCTTAAATCTTAGTTTCGGGATTTATCTTATATTTAATCATTGTAAAACTTCTACCATCCGCAATCTTAAATATAAAAATTGCAGGAACATTTAAGGTCTAAGCTTAACAATTATTGCGTAAACATTATTTTACCTATATTAATATTCTAACATTTATATCTTTCTTTGTCATTAAAACTTCTAAATTAAATAAATTTTCTTTATTTTCAGAAAAGAATAATAAGTTTTATATCCTTCTTTAATCTATATTTCTTTATATTAAACTTATTATTAATTGGAAATTAAAAGTGAACCTATCTTATCATAATATCTATAGATTCACTTTTTGAAATTTACACATTGGGTAAGTCCCATATATTTAAATTTTACTTTCTTTTTCTATATTAAGGTTGTAGTGTTCTCTTACCTTCGTTTCTACTTCTTTCATAATCTCTGGATTTTGATTAAAGTACATCTTTGCATTATCTCTTCCTTGACCAATTTTTTCATCATTATAGGAATACCATGAACCTGACTTGTTTATAATATCTAATTGGGCTCCCAAATCAAGAACTTCCCCTTCCTTTGATACTCCAGTTCCAAACATAATATCAAATTCTGCCTGTTTAAATGGAGGTGATATTTTATTTTTTACTACCTTTACCCTAGTACGGTTACCTATTATCTGGTCACCCTTTTTTAAGCTTTCTATTCTTCTTATATCTAATCTTACAGATGCATAAAACTTTAACGCACGTCCTCCGGTAGTTGTCTCTGGATTTCCAAACATAACACCAATCTTTTCACGTAACTGATTTATAAATACTACTATACATCCAGATTTACTAACTGCTGGCGTTAATTTTCTAAGTGCTTGGGACATTAACCTTGCTTGTAATCCAACGTTACTATCTCCCATATTTCCTTCAAGTTCCTGTTTTGGAACTAAAGCAGCTACTGAATCAATTACAAGAATATCAATTCCATTTGATCTAACCATAGCTTCTGCTATTTCTAATGCCTGGTTACCACTATCTGGCTGTGAAATATATAATTCATCTATATCAACTCCTATGCCCTTAGCATACTTTGGGTCTAAAGCATGTTCAGCATCAACAAATGCTGCAATACCCCCAGCCTTTTGAACTTCTGCAATCATGTGAAGGGCTATCGTTGTTTTACCGCTAGATTCTGGTCCATAAACTTCAATTACACGCCCTCTTGGTATTCCACCTAAACCTAATGCGATATCTAGACCAAGGGATCCTGTAGGAACTGTCTCTACTGAATAATTCGGATTGCTTTCTCCAAGTCTCATAACTGATCCTTTACCATATTCTTTTTCTATTTTCATCATAGCACTATTTAAGGCTTCTAACTTTCCATCTTCCATAACTATCTATTTCTCCTTTTCTCATTGTATATTTTAATGATTCATTTTCTATAATTTCACCTATAAAAAACCCTTATACTTTAAATTAAGTCTTATAACTACAGAAACCGTTTCCAAGGTGTTTTACATAATTAGTATTATAATCTTTAAATTTGTTTTTTTAAGATTATATTATCTATATAATTTTATTAAATAATTTCTTCTTTATTTCATATTATCTTTTATTATTTATATTTATAAATAATAACTTTTTAGTGAACGTTTGTTTTCCTATATTACTATCTTAACACTTATAATTTCTTTTTGTTAGTAAAAGTTTTTATTAAATATCATTTTAAGAAAAAAGAATAACACCCTCTATGTTATTATCTCACTTAGAAACCTTTTCATTCATATCAAACTCTATTGAAGGTCCTTTTATAGATTCATTTGGAGAGGCTACTGCCAAATATGTAATAGCCATAAAAATTACTAAACACCCAAGTATCTTTAATGTAGTAAGTACTTCATTAAATAATAATATCCCTGCAACAACACTCGTAATAGGTTCAAACAAGGAAAAAATTGCAGCTGAAGTAGATCCTATAATTGAAACTCCTACTTGAAATAAAACAACCCCTACAATTGAAGCTAGTAATGAAATAATTATCATTAAACCATATACCTTTAGTGGAAGATCTATCCTTATATATCTCCCAAAAATATTTCCAATTAATAATTCTAAAGATACAAAAGAAGCTATGTATAAAGATAATTTATAAGGGTTTATCTTTACTAGATTTTTCTTTTCAATCCATACAATATAAAAAGCATAAGTTACCCCAGAAACTAATGCCATTACTGCACCTAAAATATTTCCTCCACTTTTTATATCCATAAAGAAAGCTACCCCTATAAAGGCTAGTATTAGTGAAAAAACCTTTCCTTTGCCTAACTTTTCTTTAAAAATAAACTTACAAGCTAATGCAACAAAAATTGGATACATAAAATGTAGGGTTGTAGCTGCACCTATTCCTATATAAGAATAAGAACTATATAGTAAAACTGTGGTAATGGCAACTCCTAATAAACTTGTGATAAATATATTTTTTAATTCTTCTTTTTTTAATTTCAAAGGAATCTTCTTATACCTTACTATTAATAATAAAACTGGTATAACAAATAAGTTTCTATAAAAAGTCATAGATAAAGCATTGTTTCCAAATCCATAAGTTATACTTGCTAATGCTGGTGTAAATCCAAATATTAATGCTGAAATAATTGTATATATAATACCTTTAACCTTCATTTTTATCCCCCTTTTAAAAACTTAAATCAATATCAATTAAATAACCTATCTTATTTTAGAATAATATAATAACCTTGTCAAAATAAAGTAAAAAAAGACTATCGGTAACCGATAGTCTTTCTATTAATTTAACCTTTTATTTCTTTTTTAAAATTATTTTTATTTCTCTTAGCAACAAAGCTTGTAATAAATGGTGTCAATAGAGATGTAATAATAACAGAGGCTGCAACTTGAGCTGTTGCAATTGGAGCTATAAGTGCATAAGCTGGATCAACAGCTGCTAAAGCTGATGGGTTTGCTACACCACTTGCTGCAGTACTAGAAATAGCCGCACCAGCAATACCGGAACCCCCTGTAATTTTATCAGCCATTATTGTTATAATACCAACTACAAGTACAGTTATTAATCCAAGTAAAATACCTGATAAGCCGCCTTTAAATAATTGTTGGAATGACATTCCACAACCAAGAGCAAATCCAACCACAATTATGCTAGGAGTAATTCCTGCACTTAGGTTTTTCTTCATCCATGATGAACAAGTTCCTAAAATTAAACCTAAAACTAGAGGTAAAATTGAACCAATTATTGGCAAAATAGACACATCAGATAAACCTGCAGAACTTAATGCAATCATTGTAACTGTAGGTCCAACGCTCAATGATGTGATTCCAACAGCTCCCTTGTCTGAGTCATCTCCATATTCTGCAACAATTCCTGAATAAAGTGCATTGTTAGCAACAGAAATTGCACTTATAATTGCTAAAGATGATAATCCTAAAAAGTTATCATTAAAAAAGAATGCTACAGCTAATCCAAAACTAACCGCTACAGCAATTTTTGTGATAATTATCACAAATCCCTTTTTAATTGATTTTGTAGTACTTTTTATATCTATACTAGCACCCAAGAAAAATAAGAATACACCAACTAAGGCTCCTGTTCCATTAACAGCGCTAGTAAAAAAGCCACCTATTTTCAATACTTGGGGTACAAATGAATTTAATAAAACCCCTATTATCATAGGAAGTACAATAGTATCCCCTGGAAATCTTTTATATTGTAATTTAAATTTCTTTTCTTTCATATTAACCACCTATTTTCTATTAATCTAAAACAATTCCGCCATCACAATCACCGATTTCACCATTTACAAAGCTTGCAGCATCAGATGCGAAAAATAAAATCATTTGCGCTATTTCAACTGGTTCAGCAGCCCTTCCAAGTGGTATCATTCCAATAATTTTTGCTTTCTTTTCCGCATCTTCAGATATACTCTTTGTCATACTAGTATTGGTAAATGATGGGCAAACCGCATTACAACTTATCCCATACTTACCACCTTCTTTAGCAATTGCTTTAGTCAATCCGTTTACTCCAGCTTTAGAAGAAGCATATGCAGCAGTTCCAAGTAAACCACCACCTATTTTCCCAGCTACAGAAGATACATTTACAATTCTACCGCCTTTTTTTTCTATAAAATATGGGTAAATTGCAGAACATGTTGAAAATGTACCTGTTAAATTAATTCTTATAGTTCTTTCCCATTCCTCATCTGTTATTTCCTGGAATGCTACTTTAGAAATAACTCCACCAACATTAATTAATCCATTTACTCTCTCAAAATCTTTTAATATTTTCCCCATAACTTTTCTAATATTATCACTGTTGCCAAGGTCAATTTTGTAAAAAGAAGCATTTCCTAATTCATTTTTTGTAGCATTTCCCACTTCTTCGTTAATATCAAGAATAACAGCATGTCCACCCCCTTGAACTATTCCTTTTGCTGTTTCTTTTCCAATTCCTTGTGCCCCACCTGTAACTAATATTGTCTTTCCTGAAAAATCAAACATATCTCTTTTCCTCCTTAAATTTAAAATAACTTATGCTACGTGAATATAATAAGTAAACCTTAAATTATATTATTAATTAAAGTGTTTTCTAACTTATACAGTGGCATATTCCTTATATCTTTAATATTCCTTCTAGGTATGTTAAAATTATAACATTGAAATTTATAGAATGAAATGTTATCATAATATGAAAATAACGAATGTTATTGTGCTTATAGCACAATGGTTAATGGAGGTATTTATATGATTGAAGATTTACGTGAAGAGTTAATTCAATCTGTTATTTCTGGAAAAAACCTTAATGAAGTTGTGGAAGTTGCATCCAAATATTTAAACAATCCCATTGTAATAATCAATAATTCTTATAATATTATTGCTCATTGTAATTTCATTCAAGTTGATGATTTAACTTGGAATAATGCCATAAGTCGTGGATATATTACCCTTGAATTTGGAGCTACCTTAAATAACTGGGACGATATCAAAGATAAGAATAGAAAATATGAATGTCTAACTGTAAACAAAATAAACAAGCTATGCCGCCGTTTCTATAAACTTATTATAAATTCTCAATTAATGGGGTATATGAATATTACTCAAGTTAATGGTAACTTTGATGACATAGATGAAGAATGTTATCATTTTGTTAGCCAGATCTTTGCTAAAGAAATATTTATTAATCAAAAGTTTATCACACAAAACAGACATACAAAAAAGGAAGAGATATTGCTTGAACTAACTCATGATATTTATGTAAACAGAATGCACTTTATAGATCGTGTCCAATCAAGTAATTTAAATATTAAATCTAAATATCGAGTTGCATGTTCTGACCTTTCAAACTTTTTATCTTATAACGCTGATGAAGACAATTTCAAAGATGAATTATTATCATTTTTTTCAAGTGGAACCATAATCATTGTTAAAAAAATATTGATCATTCTAATTGATATTGAACACCCTTCTTATATAGATTTCTGCGCAGAGAAAAAGCTTGATAAATATCTAAAAAGTAAAAAACTTACTCTTGGAATTAGTGATATTTTTGATGATCTTTATGAATTTAAACGTTATGAATCTCAAGCTATTAAAACTTATGAACTTAAAGAATTTTTGTTATATAATAATTACAATCAAATTTTTTACGAAGAAGTAAAAATATATGATTTATTAAATCAAATTCCAAAAACTAATTTAATTTATTTTTGTAATCAAAAAATATATAGAATATTTGAATATGATAAGGCAAATAAAACAAACTACTTAAATACATTACGTATTTACCTTCAAACAAATTGTAGCATCAAAATGACTTCTAATTATTTATATTTGCATCGTAATACAATAAATTATCGAATTTTAAGAATAAAGGAATTGTTTGAAATATCTTTAGATGATGATACTATGTTAAATCAATTTCTGTTTTCATGTCATATTATACGTATATTATTTTAAGTTTATTAAATTTATCTGATGTCTATATACTATAAGTATTCTTAATACTTTTCCCAAGCCTTGGACAATACGTATAATCCCTTTTCCCTATATAATCAAAACATAACCTATGTAATTCATTATATAATTTAATATATAGATTTTTAAAAGAAACTTAAAAGGACCAAGTTATATTACTCAATCCTTAACTAATCCCTCATTTATAATTAAAAATATATAAATAATAAATATCAATACTATAAATATACCTACCGTTTCCGCTAGTCCATTATAGGTGAAAGGAATTATAAATATAGCAGTAAAGTTGATAGCTAATAAAAACTTTCTACCTCTTGTAAAGTTTATTATGGGTTTAATAAATGTAATTATTAATAGCATTATCACAGTTATAATTCCATAATCAAATGAAAACATAATTATTGGATTTTCAAAATTTACAACTTCAAATAAGTATTGGCTTATATAATTTGAATATCCTACACCCTTTCCAATAAAAAACTTAGGATATATATTAAAAAATCTCATTTCTCTTATTCCAAGTAACCTGCCATTTGTTACATCTCCCCAAGAAACAGTTTCTCTAAACTTTTGCCATATATATTGATCTACTATATTTGTAGATAGAAAACCTATAATTAATATTGGTACAATAACATATGGAATCATCTTATTTTTGCAACAATTAACTGCATATAATAAACTTAATATTAGTACCATTGTAAGGGATATTCTTCCTGATGCTAAAACAGATCCTATTAAAGCAATAAATATATCCTTAATTATAAAAATATCTTTCTTATAATTAAAATATTTGTAGTAAATGCAATTTAAACTTATAAATATCCCATAATACCACCCTGAAGTTAAAGGGTGCCCTACTAAGCCACCGCTTCTTCCCTCTTTTATACTCATAATCACTTGAATAACAAAAGCAATACTAATGAATATATTAAAATTTTTTATTATTTTAGGTAAAAGATATTTTATATCAATATCCTTATAATTAATTAGCAATATAAATAATGGAATTATAAAACCAATTATTGTTCTAATAAGTTGAGATATACTATATCTATAAGATAAAAATCCTATTCCTATAAAACCAATTATTGAAAATATTAAAATAAGACTTTTAATACTTAATTTATTACTTTTATTAAATACCATTAATAATATTATACCTATTGGAATTAGGTGATAATTAAATATACTCGTTTTTGTTATATTATTTAACATTTCTCTAATGCCTTGACTCATTATCACTATCATAAAAAATAAATGCATTATTAATTTTTCTTTAGTATGTGATACAGATCTATATTTCCCCATACTTATAACTTATCTCCTAACACTGGCATTGAGCTCTTAGTGAGGCATTGAACACTTAATGAAGTTGAGTGCAGCGATAACTAAATTTAGTGTTAAAACTATCTACCTTTTA
>JARIDB010000156.1 GCA_029257045.1 Clostridium sp. | reverse complement strand
ACAAAGAAAAAGGATTCGATAACGAGCCTGTAAGATGTATGGATTGCAGAAGAGCAAGAAAACAACAAAACAACAGAAGATAATTAAAAACTAAGACTATAGCATTAGCTATAGTCTATTTTTTATGTTAATTAAGTTCTAATCTTTAACATTATTAAAAGAAGATTTTGATTGAGTTGCAACATTTTCTAAATTTTCTTTTGACTTAGTTTTCATAAATAAATCAACACATCCATTATATTCTTTAATAGTTTGTACAAAAGAGAGAAATAATTCAATTAAGAATTTTTATATTTTAATTATAGAATATAGTTAATAGTGAATTCTGAAAAGTTCAAATTTAATATATGTAATATATGGTATAATAAACATATAGAAAACATTAACATGAAAGTTTAGGAGGATTTATGGACATGACGAATATAGTAAAGGATATTTTGAAATTGGATAAAGGTGAACTAAATTTAGAAGAATTAAATTTAATTTTTAAACATTTAAAAGTGGAATTAACATTTATAGATGAATATGATATTTTGAAGTTTTATAGCGATAATATTGAAAAGATATCTGTAAGAGTTCCATCTTTACTTGGAAGAACAGTACAGGCTTGTCATCCACCTAAAATTGTTGGATTTGTTAGTGAAATGATAAGAGCATTTAAGGCTAATGAACAAGATGAAGCAGAATTTTGGGGAGAGAAGAATGGGAAATTTATTTATACAATATACATAGCTTTAAGAGATGAAAATGGAAATTATAAAGGGATTATTCAGTGCAAACAAGATATAACAAAGATTAAAACTTTAGAAGGAAGCAATAAAATTAAATTCGAATAAATATAATGAAATTTTTAATATATAAAATAAAAGTTAGGGGAGAATTTTATGGATTATAGAAGATTTGATAATACTATAGTTTTAAGATTAGAAAAAGGAGAAGAAGTTATTGGATCCATTAATAAACTTTGTAGTAAGGAAGAAATAAAAATTGGAACAATAACAGGACTTGGTGCTACAAATGATATTGTAATAGGTTTATTTAAAGTTGATGAAAAGAAATATTACTCAACTTCTTATAATGAAGATTTTGAAATAACAAATTTAACTGGAAATATTTCGGTTATGAATGATAAACCATACTTACACATTCATGGAACCTTTGGAAAAGCAGATGGAACTTGTGTTGGTGGGCATTTAAACAAAGCAGTTATAAGTGCAACATCAGAAATATTTATAACTGTTATAGATGGGAATATAGGTAGAAAATTTGATGAAAATATAGGTCTTAACTTAATAGAATTCTAAGTGGAAAAGCTATTGCAAAATGTGGTATATACTATTTTGCAATAGCTTATTTATATTAATTAAATAAGTTATCTTCATTAAGATATTCATTAGTTTAATTATATTTAATTCCAAAGAATATCCTCTGGCATTATTTCAAAGATGCTTTCAATTAATTCTAGAGCATTATCTTTTTTTACAGAAGAAGAAGATAAAAGTTGTTTGTATTTTCCGCTACCTCTTTGTCCGTGGAATAGACTTTGAAGTGGGAAGATTAGATTATGAACATTTGAACCTTTTTCTAATTCTCTTTTTACATAAGGCAGATACTCTTTAATTATTTCTCCACGACACTTTGGTTTATTATTTTCTAATTCTTTATTTAATTTAAATAGATTAGCTAAAACATAAGAATCTTCATAAGCAACCCTACCTATCATTGCAGAATCAACTTTATTTAAAGCTGATTTTATGTCATCTATAGTTTTAAAGCCACCGTTAATTTCAATATTTAAATAATTGAATTCTTTTTTTAACTTATACACCATATCATAGTCAAGTTTTGGAATCTGCCTATTTTCTTTAGGGCTTAAGCCTTTTAAAATAGCAGAGCGAGCATGTATTGTATATCTATCAGGTTTTGCCTTTGAAACTGTATATAAAAAATCTAAAAGATCATCATAGCCTTCCATTATAACCTTAGAATTTTTATCTGTTATTATTCCTGTACCATCAATACCTATTCTATGCTTTATAGTTACAGGTTTATTAGTAGCTTCCTTCATAGCAGTTAATATTTCATAAACTAAACTTTTTGAAGACATCAATGATGCACCCATAAGGTTTCCTGATACCCTATCAGAAGGACATCCACAATTAAGGTTAATTTCACTATAATTATAATCCTCTGAGAGTTTTATTGCTTTATAAGCATCTTCAGGGTTAGAAGCGGCAATCTGAAGAGCAACTTTCCCTTCTTCTTTATTAAAAGAAAGAATTTTATCCCTATCACCATAAATTATCGATTGAGCTGTAACCATTTCTGTATATAAAAGAATATCCTTATCCATAATTCTTGAAAAATATCTAAAATGTTTATGAGTTTTATCTACCATAGGAGCTATACTAATCTTTGGATTATCTATATTAGATATATATTTTTCCATCCTTTGTTTCCTTTCAATATCAAATAAGTAATTGTAATGATATAATTATATCATATAAGAAATTAAGGTTAAAATAAAAGAAATAAGAAAAATTAATAAAAAATTTAATATTACTATACTAAAGTAGTAAATATATATTATAATAAAAAAGCATACCTAAGAGTGGTATGCTTTTTATAATTTCATCATTCAGTTCTCAAGTGAACATATAATGGTTTGCGATTACTTGAAGTGCAACTACGGAATAAGCAAACATATTATATGTTCACATTTTTTATGATAGAAATAAATTTTAGGAGGCAAATATGGTAGTTAAATACATAAAAGAAGTATTTGAAGATAAAAGTTTTTTAAGGAAGATAGTAAGTATTGCAATTCCAATAGCTTTCCAAAATCTTTTGAATACTACATTAAATTTAATAGATACAATGATGATAGGATCTTTAGGACAAAGTGCAATAGCAGCTGTTGGACTAGCCAACAAGGTTTTCTTTGTATTTAGTCTTTTACTATTTGGAATAGTAAGCGGATCATCTATTTTAACAGCTCAATATTATGGGAAAAAAGACATAAAGAGCATTAAAAAGGTCTTAGGAATGTCACTTATATTAGGGTTAGTAGGATCTTTAATTTTTATAGTAGCGGGGATTTTTATTCCTGAAAGTGTAATGAGAATATTTACTACAAGTGAAAATACAATAATGACAGGAGCAAGATACTTAAGAATTGTTGCACTTAGTTATCCATTAACAGCAGTTACAATTTGTTATATCTCTGTTCTTAGGTCAACTAATAGAGTTAAGGCGCCTGTATTTATAAGTATAATTTCCATTTTAGTAAATGTAGCACTAAATTATACATTTATATATGGTAATTTTGGATTTTCTGCTATGGGGGTGTCTGGAGCTGCAATTGCAACAGTAATAGCCAGATTAGTAGAATGTTCTCTTATTTTAGTTATTGCTTATAAAGTAAAAGGACCAGCTGCAGCTAAAATAAAAGAATTAATTGACTTTAACAAGGAATTTGTAAAGAAGTTTTTTGTAACAGTATCACCTGTAATAGCTAATGAATTTATGTGGGGGCTTGGAGTGACAATGTATGCATTAGTGTATGGAAGAATGGGAGATGGAGCTGTTGCTTCAATTACAATAACACAAAATGTAGAGCAGATATGTGTTGTATTATTTCAGGGATTAAGTGCTTCAACAGCAGTAATATTAGGAAATGAGCTTGGAGCAAATAAGCTTAAAAAAGCAGAGAGACATGCAAGAGGAATATTTGTTATCCAGATGATTATGACAATAATAATGATTATTATATGCATATTAATAAGAAAACCTCTGATTAATTTATTTTCAGTAGGAGAAGAAGTAGCAAAGGATATAACAAAATGCTTAAATGTATTTATTTGTTACCTGCCATTTAGAATGTTTAATCTAATTAATATAGTAGGGGTTCTAAGGAGTGGAGGAGATACAAAAGCTGCCTTAATACTTGATATAACAGGGGTGTGGCTTGTAGGGATTCCTATGGCGGTTTTAGGAGGAATTATATTTAAGCTACCAATTTATTACGTATATGGAATGATAACATTTGAAGAACTTTATAAGTTTGTTTTTGGATTTAGAAGATATAAAAAGAAGTTATGGGTAAAAAATATAGTTGGTGATTAGTATAAGTTTAATAATAGAACAAACTAATAAGTATAGTAAGATTTATTAATAAATAAAATTTTGGAGGGGTAATCTTTGGAGCGTAAAATAATTAACAGGATTAGAATAAAAATCCCTTCTCATAAAATAACATCAGAATCTCTAAGGTTAGGAATACTTCTTGAATTTGTTGGAGGATTCTTAGATGCATATACTTATATATGTAGAGGTGGTGTATTTGCTAATGCAGAATCAGGAAATATAGTTCTATTTTCAATAGGTTTAGCAAGTAAAAATTATAAAATTGCAACAACTGCAATAATTCAAATACTATTTTATGCTTTAGGAACTTTAGTTACAGAAATGATTAAAGATAAACATGGAAAAGACGATTTAAGCAAACAATGTAAAATAATTTTAATAGTGGAAAGTTTTATTTTAATAATGATAGGGTTTATGCCAACTACAGTACCAAATAGGGTAGTTACTGCCTCTATAGCATTTATAGCTTCCATACAAACGTCATCATTTAGAAAATTAGTAGATTCTCCTTATGCAACTACAATGTGCACTGCAAATTTAAGAACTGCTATGGAGAGTTTATATTCTATAGTAAAAAATAAAGACAAAAAGTTAATAAATAAATTTTCTAGATATATGACTATTATCATATTTTTTGCTATTGGGGGAGCTTTAGGAGGAATTATTTCTATAAAATTCGGAGTTAAATCTATATGGGTGGCTTCATTAATTCTAATAATTGCATATTTAATGTTTTATTTTGATGAGTATAGATATAAAAAAATATCACAAAGAGATATTATTTTATAATTTTTTTTGCTTTAATATATAAAAGAAGTGATTAAAATAGTTTAAAAAAATTTTAAAGATATGTGGCAATTTTATCCTTACAAAAGTATTAGAAGTGAAGGGGGGTAATAACATGAGTTTAAAGGCCTTTAATAGCTATGAAGATGTAAATAAAATTATAGAAAAATACTCGACTATGGTTTATAAATTAGCTTTTGCTAGAACAAGAAATGAAATTGATGCAGAAGATATATTCCAAGAAGTATTTTTAAGATATGTAAAGAAAAAACCACTTTTTGAAAGTGATGAACATGAAAAAGCTTGGTTTATTAGAGTTACAATTAATTGTTCGAAAAGCTTATGGAAAAATATATTTAAGCATAATGAAATATTAAGAGAAAAATTAATTTTTGAAGAAAAGAGAGAAGAAGAAGATCTATTGGAAGAGCATTTATTAAAATTGCCTACGGACTATAGAACAGTAATTCACTTATTTTACTATGAAGATATGAGAACTAGTGATATAGCGAAATCTTTAAATAAGAAGGAATCTACTATAAGAATGCAACTTACAAGAGCTAGAAGACTTCTAAAAGATTTTATGGAGGGAGAGGTTTTAGATGTTTGAAGATAATTATAAAAAGGCTTTTAAATATAAAGAGCCAAGTAAAGAATTAATTAATAAAACAAAAGAAAAACTTATATATCAAGAGAATAAAAGTAAAAAGTTTATTTTTAGACCAAGATATGCTATAGGAGTTCTATTAGTAATTACCTTATTTATTTCTTTTAGTGGAAGTTTTGAAAATATAAATATATTTAATTTGGGAAGAAAGTTAACACAAAATTCAATTGAAGAAGATGTTATCAATATAAATCCTATGGGAGAAAATAATTCCTTTTCTGATATGAAATTAGCCTATGATCCTGAACAGACTTATGAAGAGTTTTTAAATTTAGAAGGAATTTTTAATTATTTAGGTAAAGATGTTAGACCTAAGTATTATCCAGAAGATTTACAAGAATATCAAGATACAGCAGAGGAATATAGAAATAATCAAGAATATATGATTATTAAAAATAATGATGGTACAGTAGCTCATGATGCTATTCAATTTAGTTATTGTGATGATTTCACTTATACTAAGCTACCAGTAAGATATTTTTATATGGAAGTATCTAAAATTGGTTATCAAGCAGATTGCGTAATATATATGGAACAAGAGAAAATGAAACCTTCAGTTATAAATGGAGTAGAAATGGATATAGGTTTTAGAGAATTAAGTTATGGACCTTATGATAATCCAGAAGGATATTATAATTTATATTATGCTGAATTTTATAATGATGAAATATACTATAAAGTAAATGCAGAAAATTTAGAGGAAGAAGAATTTATTAATATATTAAGATCCTTAGTAAGTTAGTAAATTTAAAAAGGTTATTAGAAGAGATTCCATATATCTTCTATGTCTATAGAAGTGAAGATTAATTTATTTTCAAATTTATTAAATAAGGTAATTAAGATAGATAGAATATATCGAAGAGTTTATGAAAGAATATAAAGAGGTAGCTTGGCTACCTCTTATTTTAATAATTAAAACAATATTTTCACAAAATCTATATTACTTGTTATATAATATAATTAAATTGTAAGGGGGTTAATTATGGGAGAAAAGATTAAAACTAATGAAGAGTTTTTGGGGGAAACAATAGATAAAATAGATTACTTAAAATTATTATCTAAGCAATATCCAAGTATTGCAGAAGCAGCTACTGAGATTATTAACTTAGAAGCTATATTAAATTTACCAAAGGGGACAGAGCATTTTTTAAGCGATGTTCATGGTGAACATGAACAGTTTATTCATGTATTAAAAAATGGTTCAGGAGCAGTTAAAAAAAAGATAGAAGAAATTTTTGGTAATGCATTAATGGAAAGTGAGAAAAAAAGTCTTGCAACTTTAGTTTATTATCCTGAGCAAAAATTAGAAATAATAAAAAAGAAGGAAGAGAATATTTGTGATTGGTATAAGATTAATTTATATAGATTAATTGAATTATGTAAATATTCATCTTCTAAATATACAAGATCTAAATTAAGAAAGTCTCTACCTAAGGAGTTTAGGTATGTAATAGAAGAATTATTACATGAACATGGAGAAGAAATAAATAAGAAAAAATATTATGACAGAATAATTACTACAATAATAGAAATTGATAGGGCTGACGATTTTATAATAGCATTATCTAAACTTATACAAAGATTAGTTATAGATAGGCTTCATATAATAGGCGATATTTATGATAGAGGTCCAAGACCAGATATAATTATAGATACTCTTATGAATTATCACTCTGTTGATATACAATGGGGAAATCATGATATGATTTGGATGGGAGCAGCAGCAGGCTCAAAGGTTTGCATTGCAAATGTTTTAAGAATTGCTGCAAGATATTCTAATTTAGATATTATAGAAGATATTTATGGAATAAATTTATTACCTTTAGCAACCTTTGCTTTAAAGTATTATTCTGAATATGAATGTAAAAACTTTATTCCTAAAATAATTGATAAGAACAATTATAGTAGCTCTGAGATTAATTTAATAGCAAAGATGCACAAGGCTATAACTATAATTCAATTTAAATTAGAATATGAGGTAATAAAAAGAAATTCCGAATTTAACATGGAAAATAGATTAATGCTTGATTTTATAAATTTTGAGAATAATACTATAAAGATTAGTGATAAGGTTTACAAAATGAACGATAATGAATTTCCAACTATAAATAAAGATAAGCCTTATGAGATTAATGAAGATGAAAAAGCTTTAATTTGCAAATTAGAATCATCTTTTAGAAATAGTGAAAAACTTCAAAGACATGTAAACTTTCTTTTTGAAAAGGGAAGTATTTATTTAGAGCATAATGGAAATCTTTTATTTCATGGATGTATTCCATTAAATGATGATAAAACATTTAAAGAAGTAAGAATAAAGGAAAAAGAATATAGTGGAAAAAAGCTTTTGGAAAAGTTTGAATCATCAGTAAGAACAGGATATTTTAGCAAAAGAAATACTAAAGAAAAAGAGTTTGGAATGGATATGATGTGGTATTTATGGACAGGTTCTAATTCTTCACTTTTTGGAAAAGAGGCAATGACTACTTTTGAAAGATATTTTATAGATGATAAATCAAGTCATAAGGAAAAGAAAAATCCTTACTATAAATTTAGAGATGATGAAGAAATGTGTAATAATATTCTTAAAGAATTTGAAGTTACAGTAAGAGATGGAAGAATAATTAATGGACATGTTCCAGTAAAAAATTTGAAAGGGGAAAATCCTGTTAAAGCTAATGGAAAACTTATAGTTATAGATGGAGGTTTTTCTAGGGAATATAGAAGTGATACAGGAATAGCAGGATATACGCTTATTTCTAGTTCTTCTAATCTTAAATTAGTTGCTCATGAACCTTTTACTTCAACAGAAGAAGCTATAGTTAAGGAAAAGGATATTTTATCAACAATTACAATAGTAGATAAGGAAAGTGAAAGGAAAAGAGTTAAAGATACAGATATAGGAAAGGAATTAATAAGGCAAATAAAAGACTTGAAGATGTTATTGGAAGCATATAGAAAGGGTATTATAAAACAAAAAAATAGATCTAGTAATTTTATATGTACTTATTGACAAGTTATTTAATAGTAGTTATAATGCTTATTAATGAGTAAGCATAACGAAGAATTTTTATTCGGAGTATAAGATAATGAAAAGCAATGATAAGAACAAGTAGTATTTAGGATTTCTAACAGAAAGTTACCGGTTGATGAGAGGTACAAGGAAGACTTTATATGAATACATCTTTGAGCTTCGCACCAAACAGCTAATAGCTTAGTAGGCTGTGACGTATCCCGCACACGTTATAGTGCTAGAGTATAACCCAAGTTTTGGAGTACTTGAAAAGGTAGGCAATGTAAGTTGTCTATAAACTTTAGGTGGTAACACGAAGATTGATCTCTCGTCCTTTTGATATAAGGGCGGGAGTTTTTTTATTTCATCCTTTAGTTAATAGAAAACTATTATATGTTAACATTTTTAATTACCACAATATTAATTGGCATTTCATAAATCTTATAGACTTTGCTTATATTTTTATAATATAAGAGGAGTGTTGAAAATGAAAAAACAAGTAGAAGAACAATTAAAAATTATTAGAAAAGGTACAGATAAAGTTATAAATGAAGAGGATTTAGCTAAAAAAATAGAAAAGTCCTTAGAAAATAATAAACCTTTAATAATAAAATTAGGGTTAGATCCAAGTGCTCCAGATATTCACTTAGGCCATGCTGTTGTTTTAAGAAAAATAAAGCAAATGCAAGATTTAGGTCATAAAGCAGTAATTGTAATTGGAGATTTTACAGGTAAAATAGGTGATCCAACAGGGAAAATAAAAGGAAGAAAAGCCTTAACAGATGAAGAAGTGTTGATAAATGCTAAAACTTATGAAAGTCAGATATTTAAAGTTTTAGATAAAGAGAAAACAGAAGTAAGATTTAATAGTGAATGGCTTTCTAAGATTACTTTTGATAAGGTTCTTTCTTTAGCATCAACAACAACAGTTGCAAGAATTCTTGAAAGAGAAGATTTTTCTAAAAGATACAATAATAATACACCAATAGGTCTTCATGAATTTTTCTATCCTTTAATGCAAGCTTATGATTCCGTAGAACTTAATGCAGATATAGAACTTGGAGGAACAGATCAAACTTTTAATATATTAATGGGAAGACACCTACAAAAAGTTATGGGAAAAGAAGAACAAATAGCTATATTTATGCCTATAATTGAGGGGTTAGATGGAATAGAAAAGATGAGTAAAAGTCTTGGAAATTATATTGGAGTTAATGAAGAAGCAGAGGTTATGTTTAAAAAGGTTATGGAAGTTAAGGATAATTTAATAATTAAATATTTCGAATTAGCTACAGACCTTCATCCTGATAAGATAGAAGAAATAAAAAAAGAATTAGATAATGGAAAAAATCCAAGAGATATAAAATTTGAACTTGCTGAAATAATTACAGAGCTATACCATGGAAAAGAAAAGACTAAGGAAGCTATTGAGTTTTATAATAAAGCTTTTTCAAAAAAAGAAATACCAGATAATATAAAAGAAATTACTGTAAAAGGAAATACTCTAAATTTAATAGTGAAAGATCTAATAGAAGAAGGATTAGTACCAAGCAAAAAAGAATTAGTTAGAATAGTAAATCAAAAGGGTTTAAAAATTAATAATGAAGTTATATTAGATTTAAATTTAGAAATTAAAAATGGAGACGTAGTAAGAATCGGTAAAAAGAAATTTGTGAAAATTCAAATAATATCTTAAAGATAATGAAAAGGACTATTTCATAATTATTATGAAATAGTCCTTTTAGTATATTATTTAGTGTAGTTATCGAAGTAACCTTGAATGAAGATAATAGGAGTTCCCTTATCTCCACTACCTGAAGTTAAATCAGATAATGAACCGATTAAGTCAGTTAATCTTCTAGGAGTTGTTCCTTGAGAAGCCATTGAGCCTACTAAATCAGCATCTTTATTTTTAATATATTCGGAAATAGCTTTCTTTAATTCTTCGCCTCTTAAATCAGCAAAATCATTATCAGCTAAGTATTTTAATTTAACTTCATTTGGAGTTCCGTCAAGGCCTTCAGTATAGGCTGGAGAAACTACAGGATCTGCAAGTTCCCAGATTTGACCTACTGGATCTTTGAAAGCACCATCTCCATAAATCATAACTTCAACATTTTTACCTGTTTTCTCTTTGAGTGCAGCTTGGATATTATCAACTACAGGTTGACAGTCACGAGGGAATAGTTTAATAGTATTTTCAGTTGATTTATTTGATCCTAATAAACCATAATTTTCATTATATCCGCTTCCGTCAATTGATGATGTTAATATCTCATCTAAGCTATATACTTTTTCAGCACCATTAGATTTTAATATTCTCTTTGTTCTAAATCTTGAATGTATATCACAAGTTAATACATTTTTAGTGTAGTCTAAAATAGTTTTTGGATTATTTGAGAATACAACTTCACATTCAACACCATATTCATTAACTAAAGATTTATAATAATCAATGTAGTCAACTCCTGTAAATGCATGTTTATTATATCCAAATAGTTCACGGAATTTAGCTTCTGTTAAAACATCAGTCCAGGGATTAACACCTTTTTCATCAAGTAGATCTAAATCTACTAAATGGTTACCAACTTCATCTGCTGGATAGCTAAGCATTAATACAATCTTTTTAGCTCCCTTTGCAATACCACGTAAGCAAATACCAAATCTATTACGACTTAAAATAGGAAAAATAACACCTATAGTTTCATTTCCAAATTTCCCTTTAACATCAGTAGCTATATTATCAATGGAAGCATAGTTTCCTTGAGCACGAGCTACAACTGATTCAGTTACTGTTACAACATCCTTATCATTAATAGTAAAACCCTCAACCTCTGAAGCTTTTAAAACACTTTCTACTACTATATCTGCAATATTGTCTCCTTGGTTAATTATTGGACAACGAAGTCCTCTTACAACTGTTCCAACTACTCTTTCCAAAATAATCTCTCCTTATTAAATAAATTTATTTCATAAAGTTGTTTTTTTCAATCTCTACTTGTAATATACACTATAAAAGTGGTATAAGTAAAATAAATATATTTAATAGTAGATATAAGGAGTAGTTATATGATAAGTAAATTAGATTTATATAAGGTATTTTGGCAAGTTGCTAAAAATAAAAGTTTTTCAAAAGCAACTAAATTTCTCTATATGACACAACCAGCTATTAGTCAATCGATTATGCAACTTGAAAGGGATTTAGATATAAGGTTATTTAATAGAACTTCAAGGGGGGTTACCTTAACTAAAGAAGGGACAGAATTATTTGAATATGTAAATTCAGCAATTAATTTAATTAATGCAGGAGAAGAAAAAATTTTAGAATTCAAAAATTTAACAGTAGGGGAACTTAAAATTGGAGTAGGAGATACTATTTCTAGATATTTTCTTCTTACTTATTTAGAAAAGTTTCATAATCATTATCCAAATATAAATTTTAAAATAGTAAATGGAACTACTTTAGAGCTATGTTCAATTCTAAAGAGTGGAGAAATAGATATTGCAGTTTGTAATTTTCCAATAGAAGATAATAATTTAGAAAAGTATAGTTTGTTTGAAATACAAGATATCTTTGTAACAGGAAAAAAGTACATAAAAAGGATGCCTGAAATTGCAACTTTTCAAGATATTTTAGAACACCCAATTATTCTTCTAGAACCTAAATCAAATTCAAGAAACTATATAGATAAATTCATGATAACAAAGGGAATAAAAATAATGCCAGAGTTTGAATTAGGGTCTCATGATCTTTTATTGGAGTTTTCCAGAATAAATCTTGGAATAGCTTGCGTTACTAAAGAATTTTCAAAAGAGTATTTAGATAAAGGGGTTCTTTATGAGATTAAAACAAAAGAGAGTATTCCTAAAAGGAGCATAGGAGTATGTTCATTAAAGAATGTACCATTATCTCAAGCAGCAAATAAGTTTTTAGAAATAATTAATGAAAAGTAAGGTATTAAATTATATAATTAAAATAAACTACTAAAGATAAATAAAGTTATTATTTAATAAGAAAATTAAGAGGAAGGAAAGATGTAATGAGAAATATATTAGAAAAAGAAATTATTAAAATAGATAAAAAAGTAAATAAAATAATAGGTAAAAAAGAAAGCTATATAAAATCAAAATTAAATCCTATTTCAGATAAAATAGAAGAAGTTATTCCAGAAAAGTTAAAAGATAATTTAGAAAAGGCCTTCTATAATGGGTTCAAATTAGTTATTAAAAAGGGAAGTCAATATATAGAAAAACTTTATGATAAAGAGAAAATAAAAATTGAACATGATATAAGTGATTATGCATTAAATAGGAAGTTAAATAGAAAAGCTTTAAGGGGAATTGATAAACAAGGTAAAAGAAGTAAGATAGTTAATACTACAATTTCTACAGTAGAAGGGGGAGGACTTGGATTACTAGGAATAGGTCTCCCAGATATCCCTATATTTATAGGGGTAATAATTAAAACGGTTTATGAAATTGCATTAAGTTATGGCTTTGATTATGAAAAGGAAGAAGAGTTAATTTATATATTAACATTAATTTCTGCAGCTTTAACAATAGAAGAAAAGCAAATTAAATATAATTCTAAATTAGATTATTTAGGAAAGAAAATAGATTTAAATATTAAAATAGAGGATGATATAGATGAGGTCATAAAAGAAACTTCAGAAGTTTTATCAGAGACATTGCTAATATCAAAGTTTATACAGGGACTACCTATAATTGGAGTAATTGGTGGATTTACAAACTATAAAGTAATAAATAAGTTAACCACTTATGGAAATCTTAAATATAAAAGAAGATTTATAGAAAATAAAGTGGTATGATCCATTAGCTAGATGGCAACCCAAAGAACTTCTAAGCTCATAATACTTACGTGTCAAGTGTTGACCTTAACTCTGTGACCTCAGATAAAGGCTCAACACTAAGACCAATAATATTCTTTCGCTAAGAAGTTCTAAATGCTTGCCATAGGCTAATTTTGCTATACCACTTTATTTTCTCATAATTTAGTATTTAGAAGATATAAGCTAGTAAGTTTTCTCCCTCCTCATAAACTTCAACTTCAAAGTAGTTCCATGGAACTAAGGTTGCACCAACTCTTGCAATGGCAACTCTAACTTTAAAGTATTGACCTTGTCCGCTTTTAGTCTTGCCTTGGTAGGTAACTTTGTCTAATTTCAAAGTCATGACTTCACCGTCAGCTAATTCCATTTGGCTTCTTAAAGAGGCTAAATCCTTTTTTAATTTTTCTTTATCTTTTTCAGTAATTTTAATATAGCCATTTTGATTAGTTGAATCATGTGATATTAAGTAATCATAAACATATTCTTCTTGATTTACATAGGCATAAAGAACATCCTTTGCAAAGTCTAGTTCTTTATATTCACCATAAAGGTATGAGTTACCGTAAAAATCATCATAAATATCTTCATTTACTTTAATATATTCTAGATTTTTACTTGAGGAATAAGTTGTATCAAAGGCTTTAAAAGTTGTAATTTCAGGCTCCTCAATTATTTCTTCTTGATCACTTTCTATATTTTCTTCATAGGTTTGAGTAAAGTTATTTTCTTTAGTACTACAGGAAATTAACATGTAAGAAACTATGAAGAGCAAAATAAAAGATTTCATTATTTTTTTATTCATAAATACCTCCGAGATATATTTCTATCATAAGTTAATTTTATAAGATAAATCTATAAAAGTAAATTAATAGATATATATGAGTTTAGTAAAAGTTGATAAAATATAAGATTACCAATATAATAAAGATAATATTAAGTAAAAATAAAGGAGGACATATAGATGTCAGTTAAAATGTTACACACTTGTGTAAGAGTTAAAGATTTAGAAGCATCATTAAAGTTTTATAGTGAAGCTTTAGGTTTAATAGAAACAAGAAGAAAGGAATATCCAGATCATAAATTTAGTTTAGTGTATTTATCTAATGAAATAGGTGGATATGAAATAGAATTAACTTATAATTATGATGTTGAGAAACCTTATGATTTAGGAAATGGTTTTAGTCATATTGCTTTAGGTATAGAAAACTTAGAAGAAATGAGAGAAAAGCATATTGATTTAGGATATAAGGTTACACCGTTAAAAGGATTACCAGGAAGTGTACCTCATTATTATTTTGTAACAGATCCTGATGGTTATCAAATAGAAATTATAAGACAAGGAAATTAGTGAATTACTAAAAATTAATTATAAAATCTAGTAATTTAACATAAGTTACTAGATTTTAATTTTAATTATTGTAAAAGATAAATGTAGTATTGTGTTTATAAACTTTAAAAGGTAAATTGAATAAAATACAAAGAGGAGGAGTGGATTTAAATGAGTAAAATTTCAATTATAGGAGCAGGAGCTATTGGAGCAACTACTGCATTTGCATTAGTACAAAAGGAAATAGCAAGAGAAATAGTAATTAATGATATAAATCAAGAAAAAGCCCTAGGGGAAGTTTTAGATTTAATACATGGAAGTTCTTTAAATAGTCCTTGTAATGTTATCTTAGGAGCGTTAGAAGATACAAAAAATTCAGATATAGTTATAATTACAGCTGGATTAGCACAAAAACCTGGAGAAACAAGATTAGATTTAGTAGATAAAAATTATAAAATATTTAAAAGTTTTGTTCCTGAAATCGCAGAACTTAGTCCAAATGCAATTTTATTAGTTGTTTCAAATCCTGTAGATATTTTATCATATATTACTTATAAGCTTTCAGGATTCCCAAAAGAAAGAGTAATTGGATCAGGAACTGTTTTAGATACAACAAGATTAAGAAGTTTGCTTGGTAAATATTTTGGTATAGATGGAAGAATGGTTCAAGGATTTGTATTAGGTGAACATGGAGATAGTGAATTTGTTCCATGGTCTGCGTTAACTATTGGCAATATTCCTATTAAAAAGTTTTCAGAAGAACTAAAAATAGAATGGGATAAAGAAACTGAAAATATTATTGCGGAAGATGTCAAAAACGCAGCTTATGAAGTTATAAAAAGAAAAGGTGCTACAGCTTTTTCTGTGGCAGCTGTATTAACTAGGATTGTAGAAGCTTTCTTAAAGGATGAAAAAACTATACTTACAGTTTCAACTTTATTAGAAAATTATAAAGGTATATCAAACACTTATTTAAGTGTACCAACGATAGTTGGAAAAAATGGTATTGAAAAAGTTTTAAATATAGAACTATCACAAGAGGAAGAAGGCAAATTTTTAAATTCATCAAAGATAATGAAAGAATATATAGATAGAATTAACGAAAGTAAATAATTATTAGTAAAGAAATAAGAAAAACAGGTAATTATTAGAAATGTTGTAAAGATGAGATATAGACCCGTAAAGCATATACGATGCCTCGGAAAAATGTTATAATTTAGATATAAATTAAGGAGGTATTTTTATGAATAGTAAGTCTTTTAAATCATTAATAAATACATTTGGTTTTAGCATTATATGGTTCTTAATAGCCTCATTTATTTCACTTTTTATGGTGAAGTTAAATTTTATATCTAATTTTGAAAATGTTTTGTATATAATAGGATTAATAGTTTTTTCTTTAGGAGTCTTTTCGGGAATATCTGGAAATGAAATAGAATTATCTTTACAAGGGATTACAGAAAATATATCACAATATGTTTATATAAGTAGTATTAATAATGAAAGATTAACAAAAGAAGTAATTCATAGAAAATTAGAAATAAACTATGAAGCGGTATCTGTATCTTTAATTTTAGGTGGAGTACTATGTATGGTATTTACAAAATTAATTTAAATTTATTTAAATATAGATAAACAAATAAATAAACAAATAAATATATCGGTATTAAGTAGAATATAAAGGCTTAATACCGATATTTTAATATACATATTAATCAAGCGGGATATATAGTACTAAGTAATAGAAATTATTAATTATGTTGATTAACTTATAAGAAGTATAGTATTATTTAACTTAAATAATAGATAAATATATAGTAAGGAATTTTGGAGGTAAAAATGTTTAATATAGGATGTCATTTATCAACAACAAAAGGATATGAAAATATGGGAAAGGAAGCTCTATCAATAGGAGCAAATACCTTTCAGTTTTTCACAAGAAACCCTAGAGGAGGAAAAGCTAAAGCTATAGATATTAAAGATATTGAAAAATTACTAAAAATAGCAGAAGAAAATAATTTTGCGAAAATATTAGCTCATGCACCTTATACATTAAATGCTTGCTCAGGAGATGAAAGAATAAGAAATCTTGCAAAAGAGATGATGATAGATGATTTAAAGAGAATGGAGTTTATACCAAACAACCTTTATAATTTTCATCCAGGAAGCCATGTAAAGCAAGGGGTAGATATAGGGATTAACTATATTGTAGAAATGTTAAATGAAGTTTTAACAGAAGATCAAAGTACTACAGTTTTATTAGAAACTATGGCAGGAAAAGGCTCAGAGGTTGGAAGAACATTTGAAGAAATAGCTGAAATAATTAGTAGAGTAACTTTAAAAGATAAAATAGGAGTTTGTTTAGATACTTGCCATGTTCATGATGGCGGTTATGATATAGTAAATGACCTAGAAGGTGTATTAGAAGAGTTTGATAAAGTTATAGGTATTGATAGATTAAAAGCTATACATTTAAATGATAGTAAGAATCCACAAAATAGCCATAAAGATAGACATGAGACAATAGGTGAGGGATATTTAGGAATAGATGCAATAACAAGAATAATTAATCATCCTAAACTTAAAAAACTTCCGTTTTTCTTAGAAACACCAAATGAGTTAGAAGGACATAAAAAAGAAATAGAATTATTAAAGAGTAAAAGGTTAGATTAATTATAAAGAGGCATATACTTAATATAAAAAACAAGTAAATATATACAATATTAAAATTTATTATTATAATGGAACTTATAATAAACTAAAGGTGTGTTAATAATGGAAGAATTAAATAAAGCTATTAATGAAATAACTAAGGAAGAAATTATAAAAGTAGTTATTAGTAATAAATCTAACAAAGAAATTAAATATAATAAGATAATCTACTTACTTAAAATAAATAATAAGAGTAAAAAGTATTATCAAGTAGAAAAATTTACTGATAAACAAGTTTTTCATGAAAATATTGAAGTATCTCAATTAGAAGATTGTTTATTTAAAGATATAAATAGTAAATATAAGCAGATTTCAGCTTGGTCTAGCGAGACTTCCTTTGATTTAAAGATATCTAAAAAAGGAAAAGTATTTCTAGGAAAGAAAAAAGAAGATAATGAGAAACTAAGTAATACAAAGCATAATAAAGAAAAGAATTATATTTTAAAAGAAGGAATGATAATTGAACCTTTAATAGATCTTGGAATTTTTACTAAAGAAGGAAAGGTTATTAATTCTAAATACGATAAATATAAACAAATTAATAGATTTATTGAAATAATAGATGATGAAATTAAAAAAGGTAACTATGAAGATTTAACAATAATAGATTTTGGTTGTGGGAAATCTTATTTGACCTTTGTTTTATATTATTATTTTGTTAACATTAAAAATATAAATGTAAAGATGATAGGTCTTGATTTAAAAGAAGATGTTATTAAAAAATGTAATGAAATAGCAAAAGATTATAATTATGAAAACTTACACTTTGAACTTGGAGACATAAATGGATATAAATATGAAAATAAGGTTGATATGGTAATAACATTACATGCTTGTGATACTGCTACAGATTATGCTTTATATAATGCAATAAAGTGGAAAGCTAATATGATATTCTCAGTACCTTGTTGCCAACATGAATTAAATAATCAAATGAAAGCAAATAATCTTTCAATATTAAATAAGTATGGAATTATACAAGAAAGAGTTGCAGCATTAATGACAGATTCTATTAGAGGGAATTTATTAGAAGCTGTAGGATACAAAACACAACTATTAGAATTTATTGATATAGCACATTCGCCAAAGAATATATTAATAAGGGCTTCAAAAGGAAATGTTTCAAAAGAAAGTAAGGCAAAATCAATAAAAGAAGTTAATGATTTAATTAAAGAATTTAATTTTAATCCAACATTATTAAATTTATTAAAAGAAGATAAATTAATATAAAGTAGTGCTATGCTTGATTTGTAAGCATAGCACTTTTTGAAAGTTATCAATAAAGTAGCTAAACATAAGATTGAATAAAAATATACTAACATAAAAGGAGAATAAAAAAGGTATGGAAAGAAATGAAGTTAAAATAAAGATTGTAAAAAGCTTAATTAATGAATCAATAAGTCAAAAAGATTTTTTAGAAGAATTAACAGATTACTTTATTGATAAAACATTAAAAAAGGAAAAAGGGATTATAATAGTTTCTGGACAAAAAAATACTTTTAAAAAAATTAGTGTTAGGACTTTATTTAATGAACTTAAAAAGAATAATTTAATATATAATGAAAGATTAGAAGAAATTGACTTAGGAAAATATAACTTTAATTTAGGATTTAATGCTTTTTTAACAGATTTATATTATAAAGTTTCAAAAATTAAATCTGAAGGAGTGTTATTTAAAAACATAGAAAAAGCACCAGTAAATGTTATAGAGTTTTTATCAAGAATATTTATTGATGAAGATATTAAACTAGATAAGGAATATATAATAAAGAATAAACATTTAACAGAAGCAAAAGAAAATGATGTCAATAAAATAGATAAGATAAAAATAAACACTAATTATTTTATATTCACATACAATTATAAAAATATAGATGAATATAAAGAATTTGAGAAAACATCACTAAATAATAAGGAAAAGACTATATATACAAAAGAACTTACGGAGAAAGAGAAAAATATAGTTGTTGGAATAAAGTTAAATAAAGAAATAGAAAAAATAAATAGGGAATTAAACGTTCAAGTAATATTTGGATATAAAGAAAATAGTAATGAAGAAAACTCTATAAGTGTTTTAGATTTTATTAATAAGAGCTTTAGTAAAAATGGAGGATTTGATATTACAGAATACATAGGTTATAGATTAAGTGAACCTTTAAGAAATTTAATAATAAAAGAAGGTGTAGAGAAAGGAACGAAAATTTTAACTTA
>JARIDB010000034.1 GCA_029257045.1 Clostridium sp. | reverse complement strand
TACATTACTATCTTAGTATTTATAAAGGAGAAGTAGTGAGATATACACTATGATAAGGTATTAGATTATTATGGAATTATAGATGAACAAAGAAATTATTTTGAGAAAAATAATAATAGGAGAGATTTAAGTTAAAATATATAAACCTACCAGTATTATGATAAAATATTATAAAGATAAACTTTAGGAAGGTGATAAAAAATGAGGGAAAATGAGATACTTGCAACACTTCAAGATTTAGGTAATGAAAAAAGAAAACAAATGTATATAAAAAATGGTTCAGGTGAAAATACTTACGGGGTTTTACTTGGTGAATTAAGAAAACTTGCAAAGAAATTAGGGAAAAATCATGAATTGGGAGTAGAACTTTGGCATAGTGGAAACACAGATGCACGATGGCTTGCATGTATGATGATGGATTCAGAAAAACTGTCCTTAGATGAAGCAAGAAGTATGGTTTCTGAGTTAACATGTTTTGATATTATTGATAAGTTTATTGGTGAGGTTCTTTGTAATAGCAAGTATATAGATGTTCTTGCCAAAGAATGGGCAACTTCGATTAAAGATAATTTAGGAAGAGCTGGCTGGAAACTAATAGTACACAAAATATCCAGTGGTAAATTAACTAATGCTGATATAGAAGAGATTCTTTCAACTATTGAAATTGAATTGCAAACTGCAACTCCAGGAAAACAATGGGCAATGAACTATGCTTTATGTCAAATAGGGATAGAATATCCAGAATTTACAGAAGGGTGTATAACTCTTGGTGAAACTTTAGGAGTGTATAAGGATTTGAAAGTAGCTAAAGGTTGTACTTCTGCCTATGCTCCAAGCTGGATTCCTGTGGGTGTAGCTAAAAGAAAAAATAAATAAATAAATACGGTAGGAAGTATTGGAATTAATTCTGCGGAGATAGTAAGTTATGAGGCAAAGGGGCAGAAATATCATGCCATTGCGGTTTTGATACCTTCACAAGTAGCTAGCAAATACTAAAGAAAAAAGTGATTATAAAGTAATTCTATTATAATAATTACATTAAAACTAAATTTGAATTTGGAGTTATTATATGAATGAAGGAATAAATATCTTAAAGATAAAAGGATATG
>JARIDB010000083.1 GCA_029257045.1 Clostridium sp. | reverse complement strand
CACATTCATTAGAAACTTTATTTTCTATAACATCTTTTACTAAGGTATCTCCATTCTTATTATTTAATAAAATTCTATCTCTTATTCCAATCATGCCTGCCAAATTATTCACCGTTTTAGCTTCCTTAGGTGAAAAGTTATATAAAATTATACAACTTCTACCTTCTTGTATCTCATTATCCTTAGTATCTAATCTTTCAAATGACATAGTATATTCTCCTTTTCTTCTTACTTTCTATAATTTGTTCTCTTATTTTTATTTTGCTACTGTAAATTTACATATACAGTTATCAAAGAATGTACTTATATTTTAGTTATTTTGTTCATTATGGTCAAGTGATATCCATTTTCCTTATAACCAATTCTAATATTTTGTATAAACATATTTTAACTTTTAAAATATGTTCCTGTTAATTATAATAAGTATAAATTCTTTAATTCTAAATATCTCATCCCTAAATATTACAAATATTATTATAACTAAAGCTATTACTATCGGTATAATACTATAAGAATTATCCTCTCTTGAATTAAAGGTAAAAACCTTCATTCCTTGAACTAATATAAGAATTGGATTTAAAATTAGAACTAAATAAATACTTTTGACATCACTAGTTTCTAAATAGTTATATATATTCTTTGATAAAACTAAATAACCTAAAATCATAGTTATAAGAACTAAAATTAATAGGCTAATAAACTCATTAAAATTAAACTTTTTCATTTTTTCTCCTCTAAATAACTAGGTAAAAGCTTAGTGTAATTGCTATTACTACTATTAATGTTATTGTAATCAACTTAAATATGAAGGATTTTTTGAAATAAGAGCCTAAAATTATAGCATTTTTCAAATCCATCATAGGCCCTAAGATTAAAAATGCTGAAATAGCTGGCGTATTAAAATGTTCTAAAAAACCTTTTGCTATAAATGCATCAGCTTCTGAGCATAGAGATAATAAAAAAGCTAATGACATCATTATTATAATTGATAAAATTTTTCTAGAACCTAAAGCATTTAGCATGTCTTTACTTATAATTGTTATAAACCCACTAGATAAGAATGCTCCAAAAATATAATATTTAAATATGTTTATAAATTCTTTATTTGCATGTTCTATGCATAATCTTAGCTTTGACTTTTTCTTAAAGTAATCTGTTGCCATGCATCCACAATCACATAAATCTCCATAAGTATTTTTAGAAATTAAAATATTTTTATTAATACTTAAGGCTTCTACTGTAAGACCTACTAATATAGCTGCAATCATTCCACCAATTAATCTTATAATTACTATCTTTAAATCATTAAAAGCGTAAAAGGTTGATAAAATAACTATTGGATTTACAATAGGTACAGATAGCATAAATATTATAGCAATTCCTATAGGCACCTTCTTTTTAATCAAGCTTTTTGTAATTGGAATAATAGCACATTCGCAAATAGGCATAAATAAGCCTGCAAGAGAAGCTATTATTATAGCAATAAGCTTATTTTTAGGTATAACCCTTTTTATCATTTCTTCTGTAGTAAATAACTGAATTATAGCCGAAGCTATTGCTCCTATTAATATAAATGGTAACCCCTCTAAAACTATTTCTACAAAGGAGGTTGACCATGCTCTAAAATCCATCATCTTTATTAACCTCCTTTAACTTATTTAATATTTTTTCTATTTTACTTATTTTAAAAAACCTATTTTTTAATAAATCCTCTTGTAATGTATTAAGATTTTTAGATAAAACTATTGGCGCTGTTAAATTTATTTCTTTAAGAATTTTTATATTCCTTTCTAACTCCTCTTCTTGTAAATGCTCTATATTATTTAATATAATTAACTTACTTGTTTGTATAAAAGGTATAATTATCTCACTTAAATTTTTAATGTAATTTTCAATATTTTTGCTATTGCAAATAAAATAATTACCATAAAACTGAAAATTACTCTTAAATATTTTACTATTAATAAGTTCATTTATTTTATCTAAAGATTCCGTTCCATTATATTCTATTATTATTTTTCTCACTTTTCCCCTTCTAGTTCTTTTTATCACATTTTCTAAATCTTTAATTTCTTTTAAATATAATACATCACAATTTGGATTTTCTATTTCTCTATTTCCTTTTTCAAAAGTTATAACAATAGTCTTATTATATTTGCAAATATCTGTATTTAAATATCCATTTATAAAGGTTGTTTTTCCACTTTCTAAAAAACCTGTTACTAATTCTACCTTACTTTTCATACTATTTAAAAAATCCCTTTAACTCTTCTTTTCTAAGATTAACACCTATAAATGAAATTACATTTTTACCATTGTCTCCTATTGTCCTTATAACAAACTCTTCCTTTACAAAATCAAATTGCCCAATAGTTCCATCTTGAAGTTTTACAATTCCCTTTGCCCTAATAATATCTCCATAGCTCTGTGACTTTGATATAAAATCAAATTTAGATTTCAATTCTTCTTTGGATAATTTCAAGGTAGGGTATATAGCAAAACTTTCAAATACCTCCTTAGCCTTTTTACTAGTATTTTCTTTTTTAGTAAAAGAAGCTCTTATTCCTTTTACTTCATTTATCTCAATCTTTTTATTTTCATCATAATTTAATATGAACTTACTGTTAAGTTTTTCAAAATCCTCATAAATTATAGTTGCTTTTTTATTTAATTTTTCTAATTTTCCTTTAACCTCTAACACCTTAGATTTTGATACTTTTTGTGTTCTACTTATAACTATTTTTTTTGCATTTTTAATTTGATCCACATAAAATTCATTAAAATTTTCTATGTATCTATCATATTTTTCAGGGTCAATTAAAGTAATTATATTATGAATTTCAGTTCTATTTTTTATTTCTTTTTCATTAAATATCTTCATAATATCTGTAAGCTTTGCAACACCAGAAGGTTCAACAATAATTCTACTAGGATTATAATTATTAATTACTTCTAGAATTGCATCTTTAAAATCCCCTGTAACCTGACAACAAATACAACCTGAATTTATCTCTTTTATGTCAATATTACTTCCCTTTAATATTTCGGAATCAATACTAACCTCTCCAAACTCATTTTCAATAATTACTATCTTTTCTTCGTAGGCGCCTTCTTCAATTAATTTTTTCATTAAATAAGTTTTTCCCGCTCCCAAAAAACCTGAAAAAATATCTATTTTGCTTTTCATATTTCACCTCATATAAATATAGTTTTTCAAAATATATTATGAAAATAAAAATAAATATATTACTTTTATTTCTTTTATAATACTTTATAAAGTATTAAATCTATAAACTTAACTTTAACAATTCAAAATTAATACATTTAATGGTATAATAAAATTAATATTTTATATGGAGGCTATTTTATGACTAGAAAAGAACTAAAATCACAAGCTAAAGAAAGCTTAAGAGGAAGATGGTTTAAAATTATATTAATAATTTTATTTACTACATTTTTACTATCTACTCAAACTTATATTAAATCATATTATCAAATAAGAGGTATCTATTTAACTTTTAAGATACTCAGTCCTTTTATGATTATTAACTTACTTATTTCTGGTTTTATTACTACAGGATTATGTAAATACTTATTAAACTTTGTTAATCCTATGGTTGATGAAGATTTTGGTGATGTTTTCTCTTACAGTAAATACTTTTTAAAACTATTAGGACTTAATATTTTTATTACTTTACTGTGTACAATAGGCATGATTTTATTAATTGTTCCTGGAATAATATTAATATATTCTTATTCTCAATGCTTCTATCTTATGGCTGAAGATCCCAAGCTTTCTATAACTGAATGTATGAAAAAAAGTAGGCATCTTATGAAGGGCCATAAAGGAGAATTATTTCTTCTTCATCTAAGCTTTTTAGGTTGGGGAATTTTGGCTGTTTTAACTGCTGGAATAGGCATCCTTTGGCTTAATCCTTATGTAAAGGTAACATCGACTTATTATTATTTATATTTAAAAGAAGAACCTTCTTTATATTAAAAAAATAGAAGAAAGAATTTTAAAATTCTTTCTTCTATTTTAATTATATATATATTAAGTTTTTAAAAAAATTATAACTTAACTCCCTATAATGATAACTTTATTATTTATATGTGGCAGGTGATATTACGGGTTTCTTATCATTATTTAAGGATTTTCTTAACTTTTCAGTTTTTTCATCAGCCTTTGCCATTTAATCACTCCTTAATTATTATTTTCCCCATTGATTATCAGTTGCAGTTTTTTCTTGTTTATCTTTATTTTTAGGAGTATTTTTCTCTAGCTTACTTTTATTTTGTTTATTCTTTGCCACTTATTAGTCACCTCCAAAATTTAATTACATAAATAGTATTAGCATTTATCTTTTTTTAATTCTAATACTTTTCTCATATTTTATATAATATAATCAGAATAACTGTAGAATTAAATTTATATATAAAAATAAAATACTCCCTCCATAGTAACAGTTTTTATTATTTTAACTGTTTACTATAAAGGGAGCATATCACATGCCTAGTTTATTTTTCATTATAGAAGTCTTCAAAGAATTTCATCCATAATTTAAAATTCTCAATTTCCAATTTTATTTCTAGTATGTTGAATTTGATACTGTTCCTTTACAAATAGAAATAGAAGCTGAAGCACCAATTCTTGTAGCTCCATTTTCTATCATAGTCTCAGCATCTTCTCTTGTTCTAACTCCACCAGAAGCCTTAACTCCAAGTTTTGGTCCTACAGTTTCTCTCATAAGCTTTATATCTTCCTTAGTCGCCCCACCAGTGCTAAAACCTGTTGATGTTTTTACAAAATCAGCTCCAGCTTCTTTTGCTAATTTACAAGCTGTAATCTTTTCTTCATCTGTTAAAAGACAGGTTTCTATTATTACCTTTGTTAAAGCTCTACCTTTAGCTACACTCACAACAGCTTCTATATCCTTTTTAACATAGTTTAAATTCCCATCTTTTAATTTACCAATATTAATTACCATATCGACTTCTGTAGCGCCTTTTTTAATAGTATCATCAGTTTCAAATGCTTTAACCTCTGTTGTAGTAGCTCCTAAAGGAAATCCAATAACTGTGCAAACCTTAACATCACTACCTTTAAGTATACCAGCAGCCTTTTCAACCATTGATGGATTAATGCAAACAGATGCAAAACTATATTCCAAAGCTTCCATACATAGTTTTTCTACTTCTTTTTCACTAGCATCAGCTTTTAAAATTGTATGGTCAATCATTTTAGCTAAATCTTTATTATTCATAGAATTTTTCCTCCTTTAAACTTCCTATTTTCCAACTTCAATTATAATTGATAATTAAAAATATTTAAAGTCATTTAACATAATTAATCAAAGAGACTTATTTGCTTTATATTATTTTCTTTAAAAGATGTTATAGTAACTCCTATAAGCCTTATATTTTCTTTTATATCTTCAAGGATCAATAACTCTTTAACAGTATTAAAAAGGTCATCATATTTATTTGTATAAAAGGTTAAGGTTTTACTTCTTGTGTAACTTTTAAAATTACAAGTTTTATACTTTAAGACTACAGTTCTGCCTTCTATATTATTATTTATTAAATATGAACTAATATCATTTAAAAAGTCACTAACATACATTAATAAATCCTCTTTATTGTCAGTATCTGTAGTTAAGGTTCTCTCTTTTCCATAGGATTTCCTATCTTTATTGTTTTCTACTTCCCTTAAATCAATACCTCTAATTCTACCATAAACCTCTAAACCATATTTTCCTAAATATTCTATATAAAATTCCTTTGGCATTTCATATAGATCCTTTATCTTAAAAATCCCTATATTGTTTAACCTTTCAACCGACTTCTTTCCTAATCCATGGACTTTAGCTATAGATAATTCAAAAAGAATATCTGGCATCATAGTTTCTTCTATAACCTTTATACCATTAGGCTTATTCCAATCAGAAGCTAATTTCGCTAAAAACTTATTATATGAAACTCCAACAGAAATATTTAGCCCAATTTCTTTTTTAACCCTAAACTTTATATATTTTGCTGCTTCTAGTCCATCTTTAAATTTACTATTTGTAATATCTAAATAAGCTTCATCTATAGATACTGGCTCTATTTTTTCTGTAACATCTAATAGTATTGAAAAAACCTTTTGTGATATTTCTTTATACCTTGCAAATCTCGTTCTTACATATATTCCATGAGGACATAACTTTTGAGCCATAAATATTGGCATAGCTGAATGTATCCCATATTTACGAGCTTCATAAGAACATGTAGATACCACTCCTCTTTCACTTACCCCTCCAACTATTACAGGCTTACCTCTATATTCTTTATAATCTAATTGTTCAACAGAAGCAAAAAAAGCATCCATATCTACGTGTAAAATTACTTTCTTCATATCTTCCCTATTAAGCTAAAGCTTCTTCAAGCATACTTTTATTTTTTGATTTTATAAAACAATAAACACCTAAGGATAATAATTCATCTAAATAGTTTCCATTATCATAGAAATTTGAAAAAGAATTTATACAAAGGGCTATTATTGTTCTAAACCCTTTATCCATATAGTATTCATATTCCCCTTCTTCTTCACATAAATAATCTATTATTTTTTCTATAGACTTAACAATTCTTCTACTATCTTTATTATTTAAAACTCCTAAAAGAGGCATAAATTGTTGTGCAATCTTTATTTCCCTCTTTTCTAAAAGCAGCATAAATTCTATAGTCTTATACATGTTTCCGGAAGATCCCTTTAAAATTATTGCATTAGTTAATCCTTGGATACTATTTTTTGATTTTATATTTAATTCTGTCATATGATTATAGATTGTTTCAATAAATTCATCTATAGTATTAACTTCTATATCATCTAAAGCCCATAATGCACATACTAGATAATCATCTTCTCCAGTTATATTTTTATATTTTTCTTTAAGAACTAAAAATACTTCCCTCATTTTATTCGCTATTTCTCTTTTATCTTTATTTCTACCATTTTTAGTTATAACATAGGCTACTAAAGCTAGGTAATCACATTCCTTAAAACCATACTCTTTTAGAATTTCTAAAGTTTCATACATTTCATCTATTAATTTATATTCAAAATCTTCATCTAAATTTATTAGTAAAGATACTATATATAACATCTCCCCTCTAAAAGGAGACACCCTTGATGAAGTTTGTTTTATATATTTTCTTATTTCCTTTACTTTTTCAAACGGAATTTCTTTTTCATAATGAGCAAAAAGCAAGGATGCCAAATGATTAATTAAGTCCCCATCATTTCTAAGTTCTTCTTTAGCACATCTGTAATTTTTTATTGTTAAATCGATTTTGTCTCTGAGAATTTTCTCCATTAAAATCCCTCACTTTATTTACGTATAATTAAATCCCCTATATATATTATACTATAAAAACTGTGTCAGTTTCATATCAAATATTTACAAATAATAAATTTATCATTTATTCATATTTCTAACCTCTTTTATTTATATTTTAACTTTTAGTTATTATGTAGACGACCTCTTAATATAATTAACTATATAAATTAAAAAGGAGGACTTATCACTATGAAATTTTCTTTATTAAAAAATTCAAATAATGAAAATTCAAAATCAAAAAAATCAAAATCAAATCCAACTAATACTTCAGAAAAAAAATTATCTAATGAAAGTAATTCTATTTTAGAACCTGATATTAAATATGACAATAAAATGTTTATAAATAAAAAAGATGATTATGCTATATTGGATAAAGATATAATTGGATTTATTTCACAGAATTTTCCTGAAGCTTCAAGTATTATTAGTGATTCTCTTATGAATTTAAAAAATACAATTGAAACCTCTATTGATATTATTGAAGATACCTCTAGTAAAATTATTAAAGACAAAAGAAACTTTAGCTTAAGCTCAATATATAGGGACACCTCTATTTCTTTGTATAAAATAAGTAACAATATCGAAAGCTATATAAATTGGATGAGCACTTTAAAAAAAGATAATCTTGAACATAAAGAAGAAGAAGTAATTTTATATGAAAATTCTTCTACTAATTTTTCTGAAAACCTTTCTCGTAATTTAACAGACAATCTTTCCCTTTCACAGAATAATAATAATTCTAAAAATGAATTTAATATATTTAGTGACTTTACAGATAAAATCCCTAAAGCTTTTATAATTGATTTTAAAGAAATTATAGTTGATGATTGGAATGATTTAGTTATAAAAACAGCAGATTCCTTAATTAAAATTTATAGATCTTCTAAAGAAGTATCTTATAACGAAATAAATATTCCGGAACTTTCTTCTAAAAAATCTTTTCAGAATGAATTTAGAGATACTATTATAGAAATGTTAATTGAATATAATATTAAACCTTCTAGATATAAAATAATTGTTTACTAGGAAAACAATTAAAATTTATTTTTATATTTAATTAATTAATCAAGTATGTTATAATGACTTTGTTATTATAATTGTATATTACTACAATATTTCTTAAATAAAGGAGTTTTAATTATGGGATTTAAAGATAAGATTAATAGTTATTTTACAGATGCCTACATGGAAAAATACGGTGATAGAATGACAAGTGCTTCGGGTACTGTATTATCTGTAAAAATCGAAGAAAAAAATATATTAGGTATTATAAGAAAATTCACTGCTCATATATTAGTTAAACCTGATATGGGTAAAGGTGTTGTTAAAACTCTTTATAAATCTAAAAAGTGGTTTAAAAAACCAACTTTTATTGATGTTAAACAAGGCCATAAAGTTATAATTATGGGTATTGAAGGTCTAAAAGGCAAAGAAAATTCTGAAGTAGTTACTATTTCAAATATAGCTAACTTAACAACTAAGAAAGATTTACATCCTTTTGATCATAGTCAAATAAAAAAAGCTAGACAACAAGCAACAAAAGTTAAGATGAGATAATAAAAAAACAGCCTTATGGCTGTTTTTTGTTATTTCTTTACTGAAAATATTATTAATTTTTATTTACTTATATCTTTTAGTTAAATACTACAACTTCTGTTTCTTCTATAGCCTTATTAACTAATTCCTCGATATTTAAAACCTCTTCTGATTTTCTTATTAATTCAACTCTTGGTTTAGTTTTCGGGTGTTTTGGAACAAATATAGTACAACAGTCTTCATAAGGCAATATTGATGTTTCAAAAGTTCCTATTTCTCTAGCTGTATCTATAATATCTATTTTATCTGAAGTTATTAAAGGCCTAAATACAGGTCTGTCTGCACAGTCATTACTTACTATTAAACCTTCCATAGTTTGACTAGCAACTTGACCTATGCTTTCACCTGTTGCAACAGATTGAATATTATATTTTTCTGCTAAGGCGCAAGCACATCTCATCATAAATCTTCTCATAATAATTGTTAATTCATCGCCTTTACATTTATCTATTATAGCCATTTGAATTTCTGTAAAAGGAACTATATGTAAGTTAACTTTTTCTGTATATGTAGCTAAAATCTTGGCTAAATCCTTAACCTTATCTTTTGCTCTCTCTGAAGTATAAGGATGACTATGATAATAAACGCAGTGTAATTCCACCCCTCTTTTAGCAAGCATATAACCTGCTACAGGAGAATCTATTCCACCAGATAGCATTAACATAGTGCTTCCATTTATTCCATAAGGGAGACCTCCTACAGCTTTTATCTTATCTTTTGTTGTATATATGTAAGCTCTATCTCTAATTTCTATATTTACTAAACAATCTGGATTCTTAACATTAACTTCAAGACCATTCATATTATATACAACATAAGATCCAACTTCTTTAGAAGTTTCTAAAGAGTTTTTAGGAAAAGCTTTATTTGCCCTATTAGTCTCTATTTTAAAGTTCTTTGGATTAGCTTCTTTTACCTTTTTTAAAGCCACTTCTTTTATTGCTTCCATGTCTCTTTCAACTTCTGTAACTATACAAACTTCAGAAATTCCAAAAACCCTTCTTGTTCTTTTTGCTGCTTCTTCTACATCATCACACTTTATAAAATATCTACCTTGATCCATAATTATTGAATAATCAAGTCCCTTTAATTTCTTTTTTATATTATCTCTTAATTTTTTTTCAAACTTATTTCTATTAAGTCCTTTTAGAAATATTTCAGATGCGTATTTTACTAATATTAATTGGTTCATTTTTTTAATCTCCTTAAAAACTTTAATGAATTTTTTAAAACATCTATTACTATATTAACTTCTTCCAAAGTATTAAATTCAGAAAAAGAAAATCTTATAGCACTTTCAATTTCTTCTTTTTTTAATCCTAGGGCACTAATTACATAGCTTCCTGATGAATTATTTGTTTTTGATGTGCAAGCTGATCCTGTTGATACAAATATATTTTTATCTTCTAATAAGTGAAGTAACACCTCTGCCCTTACTCCTATAAATGATACATTTAGTATGTATGGAGAAAATTCATCATTTAACAAGCTATTTATTCTTATATTATCAACTTCTTTTAATCCTTTTATCATATGTTCTTTTAAAATTTCGACATATTTATAGTTTTCTAATCTTTTATTTAAAGTTATTTCAGCTGCTTTTTCAAAGCCTATAATACCTGTTACATTATGAGTTCCACCTCTAAATCCACTTTCTTGGCTTCCCTTTATTAAAGAATTTAAAACTATTCCTTTTTTAATATAAGCAAATCCTACCCCCTTAGGCCCATGAATTTTATGAGCTGAAACCGAAAGAAAATCTATATTCATTTTCTTAACGTCTATATTGATTTTTCCATAAGATTGTACTGCATCTACATGAAATTTAGCTCTACTACTATTTTCTTTTACTACTTTACCTATATCTTCAATATCTTGAATTGCTCCCATTTCATTATTTACATGGATAATAGAAACTAAAACCGTATCCTTACATATAGCATTTTTCAAGTCTTCTAAAGATATCTTTCCTTCTTGATTTACATCTAAATAAGTTACTCGAACTCCAGCCTTTTCTAATTCTCTATAATTCATTAAAACTGAATTATGCTCAAATATAGTTGTTATAACATGATGACCAGGTTTAACTAAACCTTTAATTATCAAATTATTAGATTCGCTCCCACCAGCTGTAAAATATATTTCTTCTTTTGAAGCATTTATACTCTTTGCTAATACTTCTCTTGCTTCTTTTATCTTTTTTTCTGCTTTTAATCCAATTCTATGTAATGAAGATGGATTTCCATAATACTCATCCATAGAATTTGCTACTTCTAAAATAACCTCTTTATAAGGTTTTGTTGTAGCACTATTATCAAAATAAATATCCAAAGTTTCTCACTCCTTAGTGAATATTATATAAACTAATTTATATACTACGTAAAAATTACTATATCAAATATAACAAATTTATATAAATAAATAAAGGTTTTATTTAATAAATCCTTTCGGGCGTTACTCATACATTGTCTATCTAAAATATAAAACTTAAAATAAGGGGCTATGGTGACAGCCCCTTTAATTTAAAATGTAGAATATAAGATTTTAAATTATAGTATCATTTCATAATGAAATACCTTTATTTATATTTTGATTTAATAAATAAATATACACTATTTATTAAAAATATTATTCCTGAATAGAATAGAACTATTGACCATTGTCCAAAGTGTAATGGAACTGTATCAAAAACTCTAGCTAAAAAAGGAATATATAAAATAGAGCAAACCATAATAACAGAAACTATTACAGATAAAAGTAAATAGGGATTTGATAAAATCTTAATCTCAAAAATAGAATGTCTCTCTGATCTACATTCAAATACATGAAATAATTGTGACATTACTAGGGTAGTTAAAGCAACAGTTCTACAAGTTGCAAGGTCCATTCCTTTAAACCTTCCACTCATAAAGGCAAGAAGAGTACAAACTCCTATTAAAACACCTCTAACCGTTATTTTAGACCAAAGCCCCCTTGCAAATATACCTTCACTTTTTCTTCTTGGTTGTTGCATCATTATATCACTATCTGCTGGATCTACTCCAAGGGCTATAGCTGGAAGTCCATCTGTAGCCAAGTTAACAAATAAAATTTGAATTGGAGTTAAAGGATTTGGCAAGTAAAATAATGAAGCTAAGAACATAGTTAAAACTTCACCTAAATTACAAGATAATAAATATCTTATAAATTTCCTTATGTTGTCATAAATAACTCTTCCTTCTTCTACTGCTGAAACTATAGTTGCAAAATTATCATCCATAAGCACCATAGCCGCTGCTTCCTTTGTAACATCTGTTCCTGATATCCCCATAGCTATACCAATATCTGCTTCTTTTATAGCTGGGGCATCATTGACTCCATCACCAGTCATTGCAACAATATTATCTAACTTCTTAAAAGCCTTTACTATTCTTAATTTATGATGGGGAGATACTCTTGCAAAAACCCTAACATCCTTAACTTTATCTATCAAGTCTTCATCATTAATTTTTTCGATTTCTTCACCTGTCATAGCTTGATCATCACTATTACATATATTAATTGATTTAGCTATAGCTAATGCTGTATTTTTATGATCTCCAGTTATCATTACAGGTTTTATTCCTGCAAGTTTACATTTTAATACAGCATCTCTAACTTCCTTTCTTGGAGGATCAATACTTCCGGCAACTCCAAGAAAAATTAAATCCTTCTCTAGAGAATCATTTTTTTGTAAATTCCCTTCCTTATAAGCTGCTGCAATACATCTTAAAGCTCTATTTGACATAGCTTCAATATAAGATAAAACCTGTTTTCTTTTTTGAACTGTTAAGGGCTTAACCGTACCATTTTCAAGAATATGAGTACATTTATCTATAATTCTCTCTGGAGCACCTTTAGAATAACAAACCTCTTTAGATCCTTCTCTTACAATTACACTCATCATCTTTCTTGTAGAATCAAAAGGAATATCATAAACTCTATTAATATGCGATACAAAGGTTTCTAATTTCTTTGTATTTATAAAAAACGCCTTTATTAAGGCTGTTTCAGTAGGATCTCCATATAAAGCCTTTTCTATGTTTTTAATATTAAAATCATAATTACAATCATTACAGTAAATTAATGCTTTCATAATAGTATTATGATTTTGTAATTCTTCTTTTTCTAAATTGTATATCCTTCCATTCATATATATTTCTTTTACTGTCATATTATTTTCTGTTAAAGTTCCTGTTTTATCAGAACATATTATAGAAGTACATCCTAAGGTTTCAACAGCTGGTAGTTTTCTTACTAGAGCATTCTTTTTAAGCATTCTAGATACTCCAAGGGCTAAAGCTACTGTTACTATAGCTGCAAGACCTTCTGGTATAGCTGCTACAGCTAGAGATACCCCAAGTAAGAACATATCCGTTATCTCATTACCCCTAATTATTCCAAGTCCAGTTACCATAGCACAAATAATTAAACAAAGGGAAACTAAAATTTTTCCTAAGGAGTCTAGTCTTTCTCTAAGAGGCGACTTTTCTTCTTCAATATTATCTAATAAGTTGGCTATCTTACCCATTTCAGTTTTCATTCCAATATTATCTACTATTAATATTCCTCTTCCTTTTAAAATAGTAGTTCCCATATACCCTTCATTTTTACCTCTTCTAGTATCCTTTGTAACTCCTACAGATTCTCCTGTTAATAATGACTCATCTATCATTAAGCTTGAAGCCTCGATAAAACTTCCATCTGCAGGTATTCTGTCTCCTGATTCAAGAATAATTAAATCACCTACAGTTACTTCTATAGAGTTAAGTACCTTTAAGGTTCCATCTCTTATTACTTTACAAGTTGGTGCAGCAAGTTCTTTTAAAGCTTCAAGAGATCTTTCTGTTCTGTATTCTTGTATAAATCCCATAATTGCATTTACAAATACTATAATAAGTATAGTTATAGCATCTGCCTTATCTCCCATTATTCCAGAAATTAAAGTTGCACCAATTAAAATCCAAACAATTAAATCATTAAATTGAGAGAAAAATATTCTTATTGCTGATGATTTTTTCTTATGAGATATTTCATTTAGGCCATATGTCTCTTGTCTACGCTTTGCTTCATTTGAGGTTAGACCTCTTGTGATTTCTCTTTCTTGTATCACCTTTTGTCCTCCTTTAATTTGTTTCTATATATTATATTTAGTAAATCTAAAGTTATGATTTATTTTCTTATTTTCTACATAATATTTTAAATTTAATTTTTATAGCTTAATAAATAAAAGTTATTATTTTGTAAATTAATAATCTCTATTAATAGAAATTCATTATTAATATAACAATTTCTATTGTATTTGTTAATAATTCACCCGAAATCTACACATTTCTACATATAGTTTCATTTCATTACTTTACAAAATAACAATAAAAATATAGAATAGCTATATAGAAACACTAAGGAGGGACTAATTTGAAAGACATTATTTATGTAACTGGACATAAGAATCCAGATTCAGATTCAATATGTGCAGCATTTGCATATTCAGAACTAAAAAACAAAATTGGCAAAATACCAACAATACCTGTAAGATTAGGTAATGTTAGTCAAGAAACTCAATTTATTCTTGATTATCATGGTGTTGAGGCACCTGAATTATTAAAAACTGTTAAATTAAAAGTTGAGGATTTAGAGTTTGATAAAATAACTCCAGTATCCCCTGATTTATCTCTAAAAACAGCTTGGAATTTAATGAGAAATAAAAATATTAAAACTTTACCTGTTGCTGATGAAAATGAACATCTAATAGGTGTTTTAGCTATTTCAAACCTAACATCTTCTTATATGGATATATGGGATAATAAGATTTTAGCTAAAAGTAATACATCTTTAGAAAATATTATAGCTACTTTATCTGCAAAGGAAGTTTATATTAATAGAGATAGGAAAACCTTCCCTGGTAAAATTGTAGTTACTGCTATGAAACCTGAAAGTATGAAAGATCATATTGAAGATGGTGATATTACAATAGTTGGTGATAGAGAAGAAGTTCAAGATGCTTTACTTGATTTAAATATATCTTTAATGATTATTACAGGTTCTCATGAACCTAGTGAAGCTATACTTGAAAAAGCTAAAACTAAGAATATAACAGTTATCACAACACCTCATGATTCTTTCACAACTTCAAGACTTATTATTCAAAGTATTCCTGTAGGATATGTAATGATTAAAGAAAACTTAGTTACTTTCTCTACTGAAGACTTAGTTGAAGGTGTTAAGAAGGTTATGGTAGAAACTAGATATAGGAGCTATCCAGTTCTTGATATGGATGGAAAAGTTCTTGGAACGGTTTCAAGATATCACTTAATTTCTAACTACAAGAAAAAGATAATACTAGTTGACCATAATGAAAGAAGCCAATCTGTAGATGGTCTTGAAGAAGCAGAAATTCTTGAAATTATAGATCACCATAGAGTGGCTGATATTCAAACAAGTGGTCCATTATACTTTAGAAGTGAACCAATCGGAAGTACTTCTACTATAGTTGGAAAATGCTTCTTTGAAAATGGCGTAAGACCTTCAAAGCAGGCTGCAGGACTTTTATGTGGTGCTATTATATCTGATACATTACTATTTAGAAGTCCAACTTGTACAAGAGAAGATGAATATATCTGTAGTAGGCTTGCTGAAATAGCTGAAGTTAACATACAAGAATTCGGTAAAGCAATGTTCAAGGCTGGTACTTCCCTAAAAGGAAAAACTGTTGCACAAATTTTCAACCAAGACTTTAAACCTTTTACAATTGAAGGAATAAAAGTTGGTATTGCTCAAGTTAACACTATGGATATTGAAGGATTTATGCCTTTAAAAAATGATATGTTAGCTTATATGAATACAAAAGCTCAAGAAGCTAATTTAGATATGACTATGTTACTTTTAACTGACATACTAAACGAAGGCTCTCAAGTTTTAGTAGCTGGTAACAAACCAGAAATAGCTGAAAAAGCCTTTAACTGTACTTTAGTTGATAGTACTGCATTCCTAGACGGAGTTCTATCAAGAAAGAAACAAGTTGTACCACCAATAACAAACGCAATAAAAAGCAAATAGTTTTTAAATTGAGAATTTAAAATTTAAGAATAAACTAGAAATAAAGACTGTTGATAATTTATCAGCAGTCTTTTTTTATAATTCAACTCTGTTGAATTATTTCCTTAGTTATTAATTATATGAAACTATTAAGAGTATGTTTTAAAATTGTAGATTTTAAACATAGCCTTAATTATCGCTTAAGGTTGTTGATCATTCCCCACATTTCATCTGCTGTAGTTATTCCCTTTGCACTAAGTTCAAAAGCTCTTTGAGTAACTATCATATCTGAAAATTCTGTAGCTATATCTACATTTGATCCTTCAAGCATACCTTGGTGGATATTATATCCAGCAGCTTCAGTAACCTCAACTCCAGGTACAGGTTTATAAAGATTATCCCCTGCCGCTAAAAAAGATCTGTCTCCTATAGCCGTATAAATAGCTAAATCTCCTACCTTAGTAAATGTATCAGTATTTTTTACAAAAACTTGTCCATTTGTGTCTACTAATATATTATTTTTAGTAAAATTAACATTTCTATCAGAGAATCCATTTGAATATTTTATTTCAACTTTGTTTCCTCTTGTATCTACTAATCTACCTAAAGAATCTATATTAAAATTTCCATCTCTTGTGTAATATTCTCCACCATCTTGAGATATTACTTTAAAATATCCATCACCTTCAATAGCAAGGTCTGTAGTTAGTGCTGTATCTAAAAGATTCCCTTGTTTAGTATCTCTATACCATTCTGAAATTTTTGAACCTGTTCCTATTACAGAATCTTTATCATTTAAAGGAAGTCCTTTTCTATCTAAAGATTGTGACAATAAATCTTTAAACCCCACTTCAACTTTTTTATAACCAGTTGTAGTTGAATTAACTAAATTATTAGAAATAACATCTAATCTTTCTTGATTTGCATTCATTCCTGCTTTACTTGTCCATAATGTTCTTAACATAATTAACCCTCCTACCTTATTGATCCAATTTGATTTGCTGCCTTATCTAAAGTTTCATCTATGATTTGAAATATTTTTTGATTTGTTTCAAAGCTTCTCATTGTTGTTATCATATCTACCATTTCTGTTGTAACATCTACATTTGATGTTTCTAAAGAACCTTGAGTTACTGAAACATTTGCATTTAATATAGCATTATCACCACTATAATAATTATCACCTATCTTTTTTAAGGAGCTATAATCCTCAAAATCAGCTGTCCCTAAAGTATGTACTGCTCTATCTCCAACATAAATGTTATTTTCCTTATCTATTACTATCTTGTCTGATCCTACGAATATTGGCTCAATAGTTCCTGTGTTTTTATTAACTCCAAGCACTTTATCTCCACTTGTGTTCATTAAGTATCCATCTGTTCCAACCTTAAAGTTACCATCTCTTGTATAAACAATTTCATTTCCTTTTTGAATCAGAAAAAAACCTCTTCCTTCAATAGCAAAATCTGTTTGCTTATCTGTATTTTTAAAAGTCCCCTGCGTAAACGTTGTATCTACAGTATCAACTTTAGCTCCAAGACTTATAGTTCCTAGTTGTTGCCTTACATTTCTACCATTAATTAATTTATCTTTATTTTGAATCATGACCTCATCAAAACTCTTCATTGTTAAATTATCACTCTTATATCCTGTTGTATTGGCATTAGCTATATTATTTGTAATATTTGTTTGTTTACTATCTAATGTTACAAGTCCTGAAACCGCAGTATATAAACCTCTAATCACTAATTTCATCCCCCTTAAAAAACACTTTACATTCATCTTCATAATGCATACCAAGATTTCTAGCTCTCTCTTCTATTTCGCTATCTGAAATATTTTTATTATATTTATAGCTAGACATTAAAGCTACCGTTATTATCATCCCTATTCCAATACCTATAAAGACCTTTTTATCAAGTAATATAAATAATAATTCCTTTACTTTTTCAATAAATTTTTTATTAATAGAACTTCACCTCTGCCTATAGATAATTCTTCGCAAATTTCCTCTTCTGATAAACCTTTTTCTAATAAAGATTTTACTCTTTGTGTTTTATCTAACTTCTTTTCATTTTCTATATTTTCATTATCTCCAATTATCCTTGAAAACTTAATTTCTGAAATTACATCTTCTTCATGATTAAGATAGCTATTTCCAAAATTGTTAATACCATATTTGTCTTCTATGTTATTATCGATTGTTTCTTCTTTATTCTTTAATGTTTTAATATAATTTCTTAATTCATCTATTTCTTTTTGAAGATCCATTACAGTTTCAGCTAAATCTTTTCTTATAGAAATTATTTCTAATCCATAATCTTTATTTTCATTTAACTCTTCTCTTTTTAAAATATTTCCAAATGATTCTTCTAACTTTTCTTTTTTATTAATAAGTTTTAAATTTACAACAATTAATATTATTCCAATTAATATTATTATAAAAGGAAGCATAATTATCCTCCATCTAAATATATTCTATTTTCTGCATTATACTTCTTAAATTTCTAATGGCTCTACTATGTAATTGACAAATTCTTGATTCTGAAACCCCTAAAACTTCTCCTATTTCTTTTAAAGTTAATTTTTCATAGTAGTAAAGATTCAATACCATTTTATCTTTTTCTTTTAACTTATCTATTGATTTAGCTAAAATATCTACTTTTTCTTTATCTTCTAGAGAAACTTCTGGAGATACTGAATTCTTATCTTCTAAGGTTTCCATTACAGTTACATCATCATCGTCAGAATATAGTATAGATTCTAAAGATATTACTGACATATAATTTATATAATTTTCAATTTGAGAAACTTCATCTAAACTTAATTTCATATAATTGCATATTTCTTCTAATATAGGTTCTCTTAAAAACTTATTTTGTAACTTTTCTACAGCTTCATTATAACTAGCAAGCTTATCCATGGCCCCCTTAGATATAGGCCTGTTTTTCCTTATTTCATCTATCATAGACCCTTTTACCCTTAAGGTTGCATAGGATGAAAATTTCATTCCCTTTGTAGAATCATATCTATTTATTGCATCTAAAAGCCCAATAATTCCGTAGCTAACTAAATCTTCATATTCAATATATTTAGTTTTGCCAAGCATTACCCTTGAGGCTAAATATTTTACTAATGGTATATATTTCTCAACTATTTGTTCTTTATAAACTAAAGGGCTTTTTTCATCCATCTAACTAACCTCCTTTTATACACATTCTCTTTGTTTTCTCATAATAGTAAAAACAAGTCTGATTATTCTTTCTCTTGCTGAGTTACTTATATCCATAAATGATATTCCATAAATATATTTTTTATCCTCAGTTTTTTCTACTCTTACTATTTTCCCTTTTATCTCTATATTTTCGCTTCCATATCTTACATCAGCACTTATAATACTTCCCCTGGAAAGTTCCTTATTCCCCTTAAATCTCATACCTCCACCACTTAGGTCAATAAGAATTCCTTTTTCACAAGATTTTTCATCTATTTCGTCCTCTTTTACATTTCCATCTAGATTGTATTCTAAAACTTCAGTAGTATTTACTCTTACATAATCTCTTCTTTGAATTTTTTCTATATCATATGGAAAAGTAACTTTATAAAAAGGTATATTATTATCAATTACTCTTTTTATTATTTTTGTTTTATATTTAAAAACATCTCCACTTTCATCATAAAATATTTGATCTATAATATCATCTTCATTTAAAGTTAAATAAATTCCATCTGTAACTGGCAGCGCTATTAACATAACCTTATTTTTATAATCCATATCTTGTATTGTAGATTTATAAATTACTTTATCAAATAATACCTCTACCTTACTATTTATTCCAATTCCTAACCTGTTCATTCTTTACCCCCTAAGAGAATATATTAAATAACTTTTTAAATAAACCTTTTGCACCTAAGTTACTGTCAGATTTTCCTTCACCTAATAACTTATCTGCTATTATTCTAACACATTTTGCTGCATCACAGTTAGGATATCCTACAACAAAAGGAGTTTGTTCTCTTACTGCCATTATTAATTTTCTGTCCTCATATATAAGTCCAAAATAGTTTACATCTAAAGTTAAAAATCTATTTACTGCAGTTTTAAACTTTGAGAAGGTGCGTATTCCCTCTTCCTTATCTAATACCTTATTTACTACTATATTACCTTTATTTTTAATTTTAAAATGATCCACTGCCTTAAGTAGACTATAACCATCTGTAAGTGATGTTGGCTCTGGTGTTGTAACTAATATAAACTCATCAGAACAAGCTATAAACGCCAGTACACTCCTGCTAATTCCAGCTCCTGTATCTATAAATATATAATCAAAACCTTCTAAAGCTTCTATTTTCTTTAAAAATAAGTCTCTTTGATTCTGTTGTAATTCTTCAATGTTATTAAGTCCACTTCCTCCTGGTAATAACTTAACTCCTTCAGGACCTTCTACAATAACATCTTCAATGTTTAACCTTCCATTTACTAAATCTAAAACATTATTTCTTGGATAGATCCCCATTAAAACATCATCATTTCCCATACCTATATCTGCATCAAATATCAAAACTTTTTTTCCTAATCTTACAAGAGTAATTGCTAAATTAACTACAAAATTACTTTTTCCAACTCCACCTTTACCAGATGTAATAGTTATAATCTTAGTATTATCACTTTTTTCTAATGGAGAATCTCCTTTTGCTAGTCTTCTTAAGCTTTCAGCTTGATCTAACATATATTCTCCTCCCCTAGTATAAGCCTTTTAATTTCTTCTTTACTTGGGACCTTAATATCATCTGGAACATTTTGACCTGTAGTTATGTATGCAATTGGTTTTCTTGATATATTAATTATATTAAATATACATCCATAGGCACTAGTTTCATCTAATTTTGTTATAATTAATTTCTCATATAAAAGTTCCTTGTATCCTTCTAATATTGTTTTTATATCTCTATTTTTTGTAGTTCCACTTATAACTAACATAACATGATCTGGATTTACCTTTTGTGTGAATGCTCTAAGCTCAGATAATTGCATTGCATTTTTACTACTTCTACCTGTTGTGTCAATTAAAATTACATCACAATCTTTTAATTCTTCTACAGCAATCTCCATTTCTTTTAATGTTATAACTACTTTAAAAGGAATATTCATTATTTCTGCATAAGTTTTAAGTTGTTCTACCGCTCCAATTCTATAAGTATCTATAGTAATTAAACCTACTTTTTTCTTTTCAATTAAAGCAAGTCTACCTGCAAGCTTTGCAATAGTTGTAGTTTTACCTACACCCGTTGGTCCAACTAAAACTACTCGCCCTTTTAAATCTTCATTATTTATTTCTATATATTCATCAAGAATCTTTGTAAATTCTTTTTTAAAATCTTCTATTTTCTCATAGTTTTTTTCTAATAAATTTAAAACTTGTTTTTCATCTACATCAATATCATTTATATAATTATAGATTTCATCCTCATCTTCTTTATTAGTATTTTTTATAACCTTATTTAATAAATCCTTTATTTCTTTTACTTCATTTTTAATTTCTTCATTTTCTTTAACTAAAGATGAGTTGTTATCTAATTTTGGTTTTTCGATTACCTTATCGACCTTATTATTTTCCTCTATAATCTTCTTTATATTATCTAATGAATTCTTAAAGTCTATTGATTCATTATTTATCTTATTTTCATTTTTATATAAAATATCCTTTTTAGGCTCTTCTATTTTACTATTTTCTAAAGCAGCAGTAACTTCTATAAGCTTTGGTTTAAAATATCCTTTTATTCCTGGTGCTTTAACTTTTCTTTGGCTTATAATTATTGAATCTTTTCCCATTTCATATCTTATTCTAGTTAAAGCTTCATTCATGTTTTTCACTAGATATTTTTTTATTATCATTGCAATGACACAACTCCCTCTGTTCTTATTTCAACATCATTTGGAATTTCATTTAATGATATTACCATAATATGAGGGAATACCATTTCTATAAGTTTTCTAAATACTGGTCTTATATTTGGTGAAACAAGAATAACTGGTTGATTATTATAAAAATAAACTCTGTCAACGGTGTTTCTTATACTATCTAATATCTTTGTTGTAGTATCTGGATCCACTGCTGGGAAGGAACCATGCATAGATTTTTGTGTATTAGCTGATATTATCTCTTCAATTTGTGGTGTTAATGTAACTACTGTTATTGATCTATTTTCATCTATAACTTGATTACAAATAGTTCTTGCAAGTGAAAACCTTACATATTCCGTTAATAATTCAATATCTTTTGTTAATCTTGAATTATCAGCTAAGGATTCCATTATTGTAACCATATCCTTTATTGGTACCTTTTCTCTTAAAAGATTTTGTAATACTTTTTGAAGCTCACCAATAGTAATTAAATCTGGTACAAGTTCTTCAACTACAGCACTATATTTTTCCCTAGTATTATCAACTATTAATTGTACTTCTTGTCTTCCAAGTAATTCGTAAGAATGGGCTTTTATAGTTTCTGTTAAATGAGTTACCATAACTGTTGTTGGGTCAACTACTGTAAGACCTCTTATTTCTGCTTCTTCTCTTTGATCTTTATTTATCCAAGTTGCTGGTAAATTAAAAGTTGGTTCAACTGTCCTAATACCTGCAATTTGAGAATTATCTCCTGAAGGATCCATACATAATAACATATTAGCCATAAGTTCTGAAGATGTTATTACTGTTCCTCTTATTTTAATTACATATTCATTAGTTTTTAATTGTAAATTATCTCTAATTCTAATAGGTTGTACAACTACTCCCATTTCAATAGCACATTGCCTTCTAACAGATGCTATTCTTTGAAGTAAGTCTCCTCCAGTAGATTCATCTGCAAGTGGTATAAGTCCATAACCTATTTCTACTTCCATAGGCTCTACAGAAATTAAAGTCATAACATTTTCCGGTTCTTTCCTTTCAAGCTCTGTATATTCCTCTTCTTCTATAGCTAATTCTCTTTTTTCATTTTTCTTCTCTTCGCTAATTAACATATAAGTTAAAGTTCCTGTTGCCCCTGAGATTAATAGAAAGGGAAACTTTGGCATAGCTGGAATTAATGCTAGAAAAAACATAACAAAGGAAACTATTCCTGTTGCTACTGGAAAGGCTGTAAGCTGTGAAGTAAATGTAGTCCCAAAATTATCAGTAGAACCTGATCTTGTTACTAAAATACCTGAAGCTGTTGATATTAATAAAGCTGGTATTTGGCTAACAAGTCCATCTCCTACAGTTAGTATTACATAAAGACCTCCTGCTTCAGCCAAGGACATACCATTTAAGCTTCCTATTATTATTCCTGCGATTACATTAATTAATGTAATTATTATTCCTGCAACAGCATCTCCTTTTACAAACTTAGATGCACCATCCATTGATCCATAAAAATCTGCTTCTGATTGTAAATCCTGTCTTCTTTTTCTTGCTGTATTTTCATCAATAACTCCAGCATTTAAATCAGCATCAATGCTCATTTGTTTACCTGGCATTGCATCTAATGTAAATCTTGCAGATACCTCAGATACTCTACCTGCTCCACTTGTTATAACCATAAATTGTACTATTACAATTATTAAAAATATAATTATACCAACAATATAATTACCACCAATAACAAAATCACCAAAGGCAGTAATAATTTTTCCGGCCCCTCCACTACCTAATATAAGCCTTGTAGATGAGATATTAAGCCCTAATCTAAATAAAGTTGTTACAAGTAATAAAGTTGGAAAAACTGATAATTGTAGTACATTTGTTGTAAACATAGTTATCATTAAAATAACTGCTGATAAGCTTATATTAAATGCCAAAAGAACATCTAATAGCCCTGCTGGTAGAGGTATTATCATCATAAGTACAATACCAAGTACTCCAAATGCAACTAAGACATCTGTATTTTTCTTTAAATCAAATTTCAACCTCATCCCATCCTTTTTCTATCTAGTTCGTTTATTTTTCTTATCTAATTTGTACACCATAGCTAATATTTCTGCTACAGCTTGATACATATCACTAGGTATATCTTTGTCTATATCGACCTGCTCATATATCATTCTTGCTAATGGTTTATTCTCTATT
>JARIDB010000152.1 GCA_029257045.1 Clostridium sp. | reverse complement strand
CTGAAGTTACTGTATTTGGTCCTATAGCACCTAAAACAACTTTATATCCGTTTAATTGAGATCCTGGTCCAAAGACAAAATCAAGTCCTGAGTTATTAACTGGATTTGGTGAAATACCTGTAGCTGCTTGAGCGTTATCATCATTAGTTAAAGAATATCCAAGTACTCTATATCCATCTCCTGTTAAAAGGTTTCCTTCCTCATCTAGAGTCAAGGCTCCATCTCTTGTGTACATCATTTGATTAGATGAACCTAATAAAGATTGTTCAGTTATAGTATGAGATCCTATTTGATGGTTAACTTGCAGGTTATTACCAAATATCTTTGGTCCTTTACTAACCATAAGGAACCCTTCTCCATCTATAGCAACATCTAAAGCCCTATTTGTTGGTTGCATTGTTCCTTGAGTCATTACTGTTGCAATACTTGCAAGCTGAACTCCAAGTCCCACTTGACTTGCATTAATTCCACCTTTATTATTTGACGCTGCCATAGCATCTGATACATTTTGACTTAACATATCACTAAATCTTGCTGTTGATGACTTAAATGCTGTTGTACCAACATTTGATATATTATTTCCTATTACGTCTAATTTAGTTTGATTTACCTTCATTCCGCTAATTCCAGAATACATTGATCTTAACATAATTTGACCTCCATATATTTATTTTCCTTGCTTCTGTATTTCCACAAGAATAAGCCTCCTACTTTAGGTCCAGCTTATAAAATTACTACGCTATCTATATTTGTATATATATTATCCTTAGCTCTTTCCTTTTCAATAGCAGTTATTAATGTTTTATTTTCAATGCTTGTTATTAAAGCTACATCCTTATATAACATTACAGAGTTTTTTGCCCCTCTTTTTTCTGCCATTTCAAAACCTTTTCCAATATTTCTCATATCTTCTTCACTAAAATCTAAACTTTTTAATCTTTCTGATGCATGTTTTGAAACAGTATACTCTTCCTTATTAATTGTTTCATTTAAAACATCTTTAAAGTTAACACCTTGATTCTTTTTTTCTACTGAACTACTATTAGGTAATTCAAAATTTCCAATTGGGTAAGCTTTTCCATTAACAACTCTAAAGCTCAAATAATCACCTACTTTATTTCCTTGTTACAAATTAGGCCTCTGGTAAATTGGGGTTTTCTTCCTTATCTTCTTCTTTATTATTTACTTTAACTATTTTGTCTAAAGTATATTCTTTAATTTCACCTGTACCATCAAGCTTTATCCTAAGATATACTAGTCCATTTTCCTTAGAAACTCCTAATACTTCTCCAGTTAGCTTATTTTCTTTTTCATCCTTTTCACTTAACTCAACATTTTTCCCAATAAAGTTTGTTGCTGTTAAGAATGATATATTTCCATTTATATTATTTAATGTTGGTAAAGAATAATCATCTACATCTATAACTGTTGTTACATCTTTTATATTAAAATCTTTATAAACATTCTCTCCATTTTCATTAATTAATACTGAAATTATAGTTCCTGAAACTGTATTGCTCACACCTTTTACTACTCCTGTATAAGCTACACCTTTGCTATCAACAACATTTAAGCCAACACCTTTTCCTAATAACCCGTTGTTTGCATATCCTGTCATAGTATTATTTAAGTTTGTCATCTGTTCCATACTTGCAAACTGTGCCATCTGAGTAATATACTGGGTAGAATCATTATTTCCAGATGGATCTAAATTGGATAATTCAGCAGATAATATTGTTAAAAATGCATTTTTGTCCATATCACCGCCAGCACCAACAATCTTAGTTCCTCTATCCGTTGCTCTAACTCCTGTATAATTATTAATAACTGCCATTTCTTTCCCTCCTATACTAGTAGATTTACATTACTTTCAATAATGTCTTCTATTATTAAATCTTCATTTTCATTTAAATTAATATTATCTACTTTATTACTTGAGCCATTATTATTTTTTTGATTTTCTTTTGAATTTTCACTGCCACTAAAGAAAGTTGTATCATCATTATATATAGCTACTTGAACTTCTTGTATTTTCAAATCTTGACCTGATAAGCTATTTTTTATTTCTGCTATATTAGCATTTAAAATACTATAGGTTTCTCTCGAAGTAGCCTTTATTTCAGCCTTCATTATGCCTTCTTCTGAAAGAATTTTTATTGTTAATTCTCCAAGTTCCTTCGGATAAATCTTAACTGTTAATTCTTCCATATTGTTTTTCACCATATATTTTACACTTTTGATTATGTCATCATCTATAGTTTGGCTATTTATAAATTCAGGCTTTTGAATAGTATCTATTGGGTTATTTTTAAATCTATCATAAGAAGTTAAAATATTCCCAAAACTTCCTTTGTTATCATCTACAAGGAATTTAGAAAGAATTTTATCTTCTTCATTTAAATCTTCACTTACTTCTTCTCCCTTATTTCCTTTTAATAAACTTCCTAATTCACTATTATTACTATTTTTTGAATCATCTAAGTTATTAGGAATAACTTTTAATTGTATAATATCTTTTAAACTGTCATTTTCCTTATCTAATAAGATAGGTTCTTTCTTAATTTCTAATTCTTCATTGTAAGCTTTAACATTAACTAAAGAAGATATAATTTCTTTTATCTTATTTTGATTAGTATCTAAATTTAAACTGTCAACATCTTTTTCAGAAATAGAATTTAATAAGTTTAAAATTTCTCTATTAAGACTTTCTTTATCTAAATTTATATCTGTAGGCCCTTTACTTTCTTCTAATAAACTATTTATTAAGTCACCTAGAGTTTTTAAGTTTTTAATATTTCCTTTATTTTCTGTATTAAGATCACTATCCGAATTAAAAACATTACTTTCTTCTGCTTTATTAACTACTACTTTAACTTCTGATAGCAAACTTTTTATATCATCCAAATTACCTTCAACTAAGATATTAGAGTCAGATAGTTCTCCTGCCTTAATTTCTGTATTTATATTTACTGTACTCAAAAGATTTGATAAAAGATTTATTACTTCGATTATATCTCCAGCTTCTACATTGTCCTCCTTAGATTTTCCATCTATAACTTCATTAATTTTTTCAAGGGCAGTTTCTAAGGTTTCTTTAGTTTCAATATTTTCATTAGTTTTTAAATCCTTATTATCTTTATTTATATTTACTGATTTATCATCTTTTCTAGTATCCTTTTTAACTTCTTTATTTAAGAAGCTTTTAAAATCATCTTTAACTTCAGAATCTTTGTTAGACTTAATTTCGTCTTTAGAGTTTATATTCTCATTAAGTTTTCCTTGTAAATTATTAATCACTTTAATATTAATCACTATTTTTCACCTCCCTTCAATTCAATTAACAATTGTCAATATAATTAATAATTAACGAAATACTTCATTAATTGTAAATCTCTAATCATTAATTCCTAATTACTTCTCATATAAGCATAGAGTGCCATTTCATCATTAAGAATCTGATCAAGTCTATTCTGTTCTTTATAGAAAGCTTTTTCTTTTTTTTCCTTTAGTATATCCACGGTCTTTCTTTCAACTTGCTTTTTTATAAGATCGTCTCTTCTTATAAAAAGTTCCTTTTCTTTAATTACTAAATCTTTTTCCGTTTGTACTATTCCTTTATCTAAAGCAAAAAGGTAGTTTTTCTTTATCTTTTGATATGTTAAAGATTCACCTTTATTTATTCCATTATATTTTTCATAACTTTTTTTCAAATCACTAAGTTTATCTTCTGTATCATTTTTCTCTCTTTGAGTTTTATTAAACTGTATTTTACTTTCTTCCTCTTTATCTGCTCTTATCTCTAAAAGTTTTTCAAGACTAAACTTAAATTTATCTGCCATTAATTTATCACCTCATTATTTATTAAAAATTGAGGTTAATCTATTTATAGATGTATTGAAATCAGATTTTTCCTCTATACCTTGTTTTAAATATTCATTTATCAAATCATTATATTTAATAGCTAAATCTATTTTCTTATTACTTCCTTTTATGTAAGCTCCTAAATTGATTAAATCCTCTGCATCTTTATAAGTAGCTAATAAATCTCTAGCAAGAGACGCTGAGTCTTTATGATTATTTTCAGCTATATTAGACATAAGTCTACTAATGCTATTTAAAATATCTATAGATGGATAATGATTTTTTTGAGCAAGGTTTCTAGATAAAACTATATGCCCGTCTAAAATACCTCTTACTGCATCAGCTATAGGTTCATTGAAATCATCCCCATCAACTAATACTGTATAAAATGCTGTTATTGAGCCTTTATCTGAAGTTCCTGGTCTTTCCATTAATTTAGGTAACTTTGCAAAAACTGAAGGAGTATAACCTTTTTGAGCTGGAGGTTCTCCAATAGCAAGTCCAATCTCTCTTTGAGCCATAGCAAATCTCGTAACAGAATCCATCATTAATATTACCTTTTTACCTTGATCTCTAAAATATTCTGCAATGGCTGTTGCTGTTAAAGCTCCTTTAATTCTAATTAAGGCTGGTTTATCTGAAGTTGCACAAACAACTACAGACTTTTTCATACCTTCTGGTCCTAAATCTTTTTCAATAAATTCAAGAACTTCTCTACCTCTTTCTCCAACTAAAGCTATAACATTTATATCAGCTTCTGCTTCTCTAGCTATCATACCTAAAGTTGTACTTTTACCAACCCCAGAACCTGCAAATATACCTATTCTTTGACCTTCACCTACAGTTAAAAAACCATCTATTGCCCTAACTCCAGTTGGAAGTATATCTTTTATTCTTTTTCTTTTCAATGGATCTGGAGGCTGATTTTCTAAAGGATAACCTTCACCTCTAATTATTTCGTCTTCTGATAGTGGATTGCCAAGACCATCTAGTACCTTACCTAAAAGATCTTCAGAACATTTCACTTCTAAAGGTCTTCTCTCTGGTACCACCTTGCAGCCTGGTGAAACTCCTGTTAACTCTCCAAGAGGCATTAATAAAACTGCATCTTCTCTAAATCCAACAACTTCACATTTTATTCCTTCATTATTCAAATTGTATATTGTGCAAAGTTCTCCAACAAAAGTTTTAATACCCTGTACTTCAATTGTAAGTCCTATTACTTGTTTAACAGTTCCTTCAAGATAACTTGTGTTAACTTTTAGAACCCTTTTTGTAACCTCATCAAAATCGATATTCATATAAATTCACCTATTAATCAAATAAAGCTTCTTCAAGTCTTTTAAAACCTATATCCAAGCCTATTACAGCCTTCCCTGTATTTTTTTCAATAATTGCATTTCCACTTTCCATCAAAGGATCTTCTAATACAAATATCTCTCCTTTTATTGCATAGGCCTTTTTATAATAAACTATTTTTTCTTCTATAGCTTCTATATGGTTGCTATTACATTTAATTATAATGTTTTCTTCGCCCTTAGAATCATTTAAAAGACTTTCTATTACTGGTAATATTCCATCATCTTTTATTAATTCTTTTTCAGCTATTACTTTAGCCATTTCGAAAGCTAATCTTATTATTTCTTCTTCTTTTTCTTTAATATAACTTTTATATTCAGAGTTTGCTAATTTAAAAATATTTTCTGCTTTATCAATTGCTGCCTTAACTTCTATTTCTGTATCTAAGTTTATTTGTTCAAGACCTTTGTTATAACCGTCTTTAAATCCATCTTCATAACCATTTTCTTGTCCTTGATTATAACCCTTTTCATAAGCTTCTCTTTCAATATCAACGGCTACTCTTCTGCTATTCATCACTATTTTTTCAGCTTCCATTTTAGATCTTTTTATTATATTTTCTCCAAGACTTTCATAACTCTTTCTTATTTCATTTTCAATAGAAGTTCTACTAAATTCATCTTCCTTTTCATCTATCTTTCTTACATAGCTAGTTTCTATCTTTTTCTTATTACTACTTAATGCAGATTCTTCCTTTATTAGATTATAGGATAATTGCATCTTCTCCACCTCTTGAAATTATTATTTCTTGTGCATCATCAAGCCTTCTAATTATAGCAACAATTTTCTGTTGAGCTTTTTCAACATCTATAAGCCTTACTGGTCCTAAGAATTCCATATCTTCCTTTAAAGCAGCTGCAGCTCTCTTTGATTGATTTTTATAAATGGAATTTGCAACTTCATTAGAGCAACCCTTAAGAGCAAGAGCAAGTTCTTTACCATCAACTTCTCTAAGAATCCTTTGAATTGATACATCATCAAGGGTAATAATATCTTCAAACACAAACATTGAGCTTTTAATAAGATCTGCAAGTTCAGCATCTTCACGTTCTAAGCTTTCTGTAATATTCTTTTCAGTAGTTCTATCAACTTGATTTAATATATCAACTAAAGTTTCAACACCGCCTAAGGCTGTCATTTCACTTCTAACTATATTACTTAATTTATTTTCCAAAACCTTTTCTATTTCTTTTATAACCATAGGTGAAGTATTACTCATAGTTGCTATTCTATAAGCAACATCTGTCTGAATATCTTCTGAAAGTTCAGCTAATAATTGTGCCGCCTTATCTGGTTGAAGATAACACATTATTAAGGCTATAGTTTGAGGGTGCTCATAGTTAATTACATTTAGTAATTGATGAGCATCTGCTTTCCTTGCAATAGCAAAAGGTCTATATTGTTGTGTTGCTTCTGTTACTCTACTTAAAATATCATTTGCCCTTTGGCTTCCCAAAGCCTTTGCAAGCAATGTTCTTGCATATTCAAGGCCACCTTCTTTTAAGTAATCTCTTGCCTTATTCATTTCTAAGAACTCATCCAAAATAACCTGTCTTTGCTCTGAATTTACAGTTGAAATATTAGCTATTTCATAAGTTATTTTCTGTATCTCTGTTTCTGGCAATTTCTTCAATATAGAAGACGAAGCTTCAGGTCCAAGGGTTATGAATAATTTAGCAGCCTTTTGAATTCCAGTTAATTTTTGTGTTTCTTTTGCCATACTATCACCTCTCATTCTCATTTAACCAAGACTTAATAATTTCTGTAACTTGATCTGGTTTTTCTATAGCATACTTTTTAATATCATTTTCCATTTGAATCTTAGGATTTATTGAATCAAAGTCTATTGTAGGTGCCATTTCTTCCTCAGCTAAATTTCCATCATCAATAACTACATCTAAAAGATTTTGTTTTTCTTTATCATTTTTTTTCTTTCTTCTGATTATTAAACTAACTAATAGTATTAAAGTAGCCAATCCACCGATTATTGAATAAATAATTAATTTATTTTTTTGTTCCTTTGCCAAAATTTCATTTATTAAATCAATTTGATTTTGATTTTCTTCTTTAGTTAATGGATCAAAAGTCATTCCAACTATTGATATAGAATCTCCTCTTTCTGATTTAATTCCTATTCCATTTGAAACAGCCTTCTCAATAGCATTTTGAATATTTTGATCTAAGTTCCCATCAATAAAAACTGAAGCTGTAAGTCTTTTCACTTCTCCAGGAGCACTTATTGTTTGGACTTCTGTTTTACTACTCTCAAAATTAGTTTTAACTTCTTCTCTTGATGAATTTGTTGTATTTGTATTTTCATCAATTGTATTTTGCATATTATTATCTACTACACTTCCAGAAGTTGTATCGGAACCACTAAGTCCATTAATTTCTTTTATTGTTTGTTGACTTACTATAACTTTATTTGGATCAATTATAGTTTCTGTTTTTTGTTTTGAATCAAAATCAAGTTCAACATTAACAGAACTTTGTACCTTGTTCTTTCCAACAACTGGTTCTAATAGTTTTACAATTGATTTTTGAATATCTTCTTCATACTTTTTCTTTAACTCATATTGAGTCCCAATAAGCTCTGAAGTAACTCCAATACCATTAGAACTTTCTAAGTCTTTAGTTAAAAGATTCATATTATCATCAATTACCTGAACACTTTCTTCTGGTATATTATCAGAACTTGCTGCTACTAATGCAACTATTGACTTAACTTGTCCACCATCAAGTTTATTTCCTGGCATAAGTTTTAAATAAACAGCGGCTTTCCCCGGCTCTTTATCATTTACGAAAACTGAATCCTTAGATGGTGTTATATGTACTCTTACAGTATCTACTTGCGGAAAGCTTTTAATAGTTTTCTCAAGTTCGCCTTGCTGAGCTCTTAATTTTTTAAGATTAAATTCTTCATCAGTCATTCCAAAAGAACTACTTTCATCAAGTAATTCATAGCCTTGACTTCCACCAGATAAATTAGGTGCAAGCTCTAATCTTAATTTATCTACAGAATCTTTAGGTACTAAAATAGTTTGTTCTTCTATCTTCATATCTACGCCTTTATCTGTTAATTGGCTTATTATAAGCTGGGAATCATTTGGGTCTAAATTAGAAAATAACACTTTATATTTAGTAGATGAATTATAAAAAACTAATGAAACCATAGCTATTAAAACAGCTGCCATAGTTGCAATTATTGCTATTCTTATTCCTTTACTAAATGCTTTAAACCTTATCCATAGCTTATTGAAAGTTTCTTTAAGCTTATTCATCTATAGCACTCCTTACATATTACAATTGCATATTTGTTAATTCTTTTACAGCATCTACCACTTTATTTCTAACTTGGATTGCTAATTGAAGGGACATCTTTGACTCTTCCATGCTAAGCATCATTTCATGTATTTCTACATCCCCGCCTGAAACAAATTCATTAGTAATATTGTTAGATTCTACTTGCTTTTCATTAAGTTTATCTAAGCTACCTTTAAGAATATCTTTAAAGTTACTTTCTGATTTTTCTTTATCACCTTTTTCTTTTCCAATTAAACTATTATTAAATATTTCTTGATTTGGCACAAAATTATTTATTATCACAACTATTCCTACCTTCCAATTTCTAAAGTTTTCATAAACATACTCTTTGTTGCATCTAATGTATTAACATTAGCTTCATAGGACCTAGATGCAGCAATCATATCTGCCATTTCATTTAAAATATTTACGTTTGGCATAGTTACGTAACCATCTTCATCTGCATCTACATGAGTTGGATCATAAACCTTTGTTAAAGGTGATTCATCATCTACTATCTTAACAGCCTTTACACCATTTAACCCTGTAGCACTATCTAAGTTTTCCTTAAAAACAGCTATTTTTCTTATATAAGGTTTCCCATCTTCCCCTCTTGTTGTTTGTGAATTTGTAATATTAGATGTAATTGTATCCATTCTTAATCTCTCTGCTGCAAGTCCGCTTGCACTTATTCTCATAGTATTAAATAATCCCATAAATATTAATTTCCTCCTGATATAACACTCTTAGTCATTGCGAACTTTGAGTTTGCTTGAGTTATTAAAGCATTATACATCAAAGTATTAGATGCTTGATTAACCTTTTCCAAATCTAAATCTACATTATTTCCATCTGATCTCATACTTGTACTTTTATCTTTTTTTACAGAAATAATAGAATTATCTCCGCTTCCACTTAAATGAACTTCTTTAGTTTTCTTTAGATCAAATTTACTTGTTTCTTTCTTTAAATTATCTTCAAAAGAAACTACAGACTTTTTAAAGTTTTTTGTATTTATATTTGACATATTATTAGAGATAACTTTACCTCTTGTTGAAGAAGCATCTAATCCTAATTTTAAAAATTTAAATGTGCTATCATTGCTTATATACATAATTCTCTCTCCCTAGACATTTTTTTCTTTACTTCTTATGATTATACTACGAATCATTACTTATTATCTATCAATAATTAAAATTTCTTATAAATATTACCCACTTATTATTATAGTTTAATATGAATTATTTTTCTATAATAATTTCAACTATAAATTCCTTCAAATTTTTACACGAATTATATATAATATCTCGTTTCCTTTGCATTATACCCATTTTTTTCAACTTTTCTTGTTTTTTCTTTAATCTTATAATTTAGGACTAAAGTCCTCTTCATATTTTTCTTATATTCTACAATTTATATTATAAAATATTATTTTTTTCACAGTAAAAAAAATTAGCTATAAATAAAAAGAAAGAGAAATTTCTCTTTCTTAATCTATCTCATATTTTCTAATACTCTCAGTATATCCTTTGGAAAATTATTAGTTTGATTCAATATTGCTAATGAGCTTTCAGAAATAATTGATGTTCTTGCATATTCAGCCATTTCTAATGCTATATCAGCATCTCCAACTTTACTTTCGGCACTTACTAAACTAGCTGAATTTCCTTCTATATTTTCATAGGTTGTTTCCATTCTATTTTGTAGAGAACCATATTTACTTCTAACAGAAGTTACTTTTTCTATAGCACCCTCTATAATACCCAACCCTTCAGAAATCCCATCATTTTTTATTATATCTAAGTCTTTTAAGGAATTACCAAATTCATCTTTTAAATTTGAAGTTTTTACATTAAATAAAGGTATTTTCATATCTTCCCCTGAGTTAGATCCAACCATATGATTTAATGATCCCCCTTCAGGTCCAACTAATAATTTAACGCCATTAAACTCTGAGTTTTCAGCCATTTGATCAATACTATCCTTAATTTGATTTATTTCATTTTGTATTATCTTTAAGTCATCATCCGAAGTAGTTCCACCAGCTTGCACCGTAAGTTCCTTCATTCTAATTAATGATTCATTTATACTACTTAAAGTTCCATCTGTTGATTGAAACATAGAAATTCCATCTTGAATATTTCTTTGAGCAGATTGAAGACCTCTAATTTGCATTCTAAGACCTTCTCTTACTCCCATCTTATTAGGATCATCCTTTGTTGAATTTATCTTGCTTCCAGAACTTATTCTTTCCATAGCTTTAGATTGAATTTTTAAATTTTTACTATAGTTCTTATATACATTTAATGATTCCATATTTTGATTTAATCTCATAATACTATCTCCTAAATTACGCTATTTATTAAATTTAAATTTTTATACTTAATTCAATTATCGATAAGGAACTTTAATTCTTAATAGTTTAAAATATCTATTTTAATTATAGCTCTATCTATTTGCTCTTTTATACCATTATTGCTTTTAAAATAATTAATTAAATCCTTATATACTTTTTTATTTATTCCATACATAATTATTATACTAACACACTATATTCCGACTATAAAATTAAAGCTTCCGCAATTTTAAAATCCAACTCATCATCTATATCTATAGAGTTCTCTTTTTTCATTATAATAGCATAACATTTATTATCATAAATATTACCACAAGATATTAAATAGTTAGTTTTTACTATATAAATCGCCCCATTAATTCTATAATATGTATCTAATTTTTGACGTGGCTTCTTTATCAAGTCATTATTCAAGAACTTTTCAAGTGAATTATCATCAGGTAATGTATTACACCATAATGGTGAATGGTCTACTTCACATACCGAAACAATAGAGTTGGCATTTTTTGTTTTCATTTTTTCATAAGCCTTTCTAATATCTTCAGCTTTTCTAAGTGGTGAAGTAGGTTGCAATAACGTAACCGTATCAAATTCTTTTCCTAATTTTTTATAATTAATCAATGAATCCTTAATAACATCCCAAGAAGATGCAGTATCTGATGATAATTCTTTATTTCTTAAAAAAGGAACACTTGCCCCAAAACTACGGGCAACTTCTGCATATTCTTCTGAATCTGTAGAAACAAAAATTTCATCAAATAAATTTGATTCTCTAGCTTCCTCAATTGTATAAGCAATTAGTGGTTTACCTTTAAGCAATTTAATATTTTTATCCTTTAATCCTTTAGAACCACTTCTTGCAGGTATAATTGCAATATTTTTCAATTATTTCACCTCAAAATCATAAAACTTCTTTTTTAAGTCAATTTTTTCATTAAGTAAAAATTCCTTTATAGAGTTTACTATCTTATCTGATGTTCTTCCATCACCATAAGGATTAATGGTATTACATACCACCTTTTTAAAATCATTACTTAACGCTAACTCAATAGCTTTATTAATTTCATCTTTATTAGACCTACAATTAATAACACTATCCGCTTGTAATCTCCCTTTTTGTCTATCCCCTATATTAATTGTTGGAATTTTAAAACTTGGTGCTTCTAATAACCCACTTGATGAATTTCCTATGACCATTGAAGAGTATTTTAACGCACTTAAATATCTCAAAACCCCTAAAGAAGTCGATGCCATAGAATTACTATTTGATCCAATAAACTCATCAATTAATTTATTTATAACGCGACCATTAGCATCAGCATTTGCCTTAGTAAAAATAAACTTCATGTCTTTATATTCTTTACAAACATCAAGTAAATCTCCAAATTGTTTCACCGAATTATTATCTTCTAAAGTTACTGGATGAAACGTAACTACAGCATATGGTTTATCCAATTTAAAATTAATAGCTGATTCTAATTCTTCTTTACTTAATAATTTTTCATTTAAAATATTTTCTATACCTATTGCTCCTACACTAAAAACTCTTTCTGGTTCCTCTCCTAACTGAATAACTCTACGACGATATTCTTCAGTACTTGTAAAATGTAAATAACTTAATTTAGTTATTGCATGACGGATAGATTCATCTATCGCTCCCTCAGTAGTTTCTCCTCCATATAAATGTGCAATAGGAATTTTTTCATTCATAGCAACACAACAAACTGCTAATGTTTCATACCTATCTCCAAGTACAACTAACATGTCTGGTTTCAATTTACTAAAATAGTCTGCAAAACTTATCATGGCTAATCCCATAGACTTTGATATCGATGACGGAGTGTCTGAGCTTAAAAGTATTTCTATTTTTTCATCAATTGTAAATCCATCATCAATAATCTCTTCATATGTCAGACCAAATTCAGGTGATAAATGAGCCCCTGTTACAACAATTCTGACATCAAATTCGGAAACTTCCTTTAACCTTTTAACAATTAATTTTAAAAGTCCATATTCAGCTCTTGTAGCCGTTAATATACTTATTCTTTTCATATATCAATCAACTCATCTTCTTTAAAATCTCTATTTGCACTTTTACCTATAATATCAAACCATTTCATAGGGCTTATTCCATTACCAGGTCTTTTAGTAGTTATATTTTTTTCTGTAAAAACTTCACCTTTATTTATACTACTTTTAGCAACTATACTTTTTCTTGCAATATTTATATTTTTCTTTTCCGATTCTGTTATCCTTTTTTCACCATTACCTATTGCTAATTCTATATTCCTTATGGAATTAACCATATTCTTTAGTTCATAAGGTTCTAAACTTGCCTTGTGATCTGGTCCTTCCATATCTCTATCTAATGTAAAATGCTTTTCTATTACTGTAGCTCCCATAGCAACTGCTGCAATGGAAACTTCAATGCCTTTAGTATGATCTGAATAACCTATTGGTAAATTAAATTCCTTATTTAATGTGTTCATTACACTTAAGTTAACTTCTTCAAATGGTGCAGGATACTCAGTTGTACATTGAAGCAATGTT
>JARIDB010000160.1 GCA_029257045.1 Clostridium sp. | reverse complement strand
TTAAAGAAAATGAATAGGCATTATACAAAGGAATATTATTTAGATTTAGTTAAAATGATAAGGAAGGAAATTCCAGGGGTTTCATTAACTACAGATATTATTGTAGGTTTCCCAGGAGAAACAGAAGAAGATTTCCTTGAGACATTAGATTTGGTTAATAAAATTGGATATGATTCAGCTTTTACTTATATATACTCTAGAAGAAATAATACTCCTGCAGATATTATGTTAAATCAAGTAGATGATAATATTAAGCATGAAAGATTTGACAGATTAATTAAAGCTTTAAACAAAGGTGTTATTAATAGCAATAAGGTTTATGAAGGTAAGACTGTAGAAGTTTTAGTTGAAGGTTTAAGTAAAAATGATGAAAATAAATTAACTGGTAGAACTAGAAATGGAAAGTTAGTTAATTTTACAGGAGAAGCTAAAGTTGGAGACTTAGTTAATATAAAAGTGGTTAGAGCACAACCTTTCTCTCTAATAGGTGAAATAGTATAATTTGAATTTAGGAGAGATAAGTTTTTATAAAACATAATTAATAAAAACTTATCTCTCGTCCCTTTTTATAGGGAAAGAAGGGCTTATTTTTTTATATGGGGGTTTTTGTATGGAAGAAATTTTAGAAATTTTAGAAAAAAACAGTAGATATACTAATGAAGAAATAGCATTAATGACAGGAAAAACAACTAAGGAAGTAAAAGAAGCTATTAAAGATTATGAAGATAAAAATATTATTGCAGGTCATACTTCATTAATTAATTGGGAAAATACAGGAAAAGAAACTGTTACTGCATTAATAGAAGTTAAGATTACACCACAAAGAGGGGTAGGATTTGATAAAGTAGCTGAAAGAATATATAAATTTAAACAAGTTAAAGCTTGTTATTTAATGTCTTCTGGAGGTTTTGATTTAACAGTTATAGTTGAAGGGAAATCTATGAAGGAAGTTGCTTTGTTTGTATCTGAGAAACTATCAGTTCAAGAATATGTAACAGGTACTGCAACTCACTTTGTGCTTAAGAAGTATAAGGATCATGGTAGGGAATTTAAAGAAAGAAAAAATGAAGATAGGGAGGCTATATTTATATGAACCTAGAAAATATGATACTTGAGAATGTAAGAAATATGCCTCCATCAGGTATTAGAAAATATTTTGATTTAATTAATGAAATGGATGATGTAATATCTCTTGGTGTTGGAGAACCAGATTTTATTACTCCTTGGAATATTATTGAAGCAGGAATATATTCATTAGAAAAGGGTCAAACCCACTATTCTTCAAATGCTGGATTTATAGAACTTAGGCAAGAAATATCTAAGTATTTAAATAGAAGATTTAAATTAAATTATGATCCCAATAATGAAATATTAGTTACTGTTGGAGGTAGTGAGGGGATAGACTTAGCTTTAAGAGCTTTATGTGGACCTGGTGATGAGGTTGTAATACCAGAACCAAGCTTTGTAGCTTATAAAGGATGTGCTACCTTCTGTGGAGCTAAACCAGTTCCTATTAGCCTTAGGGAAGAAGATGATTTTAAGTTAACTAAAGATCTGTTAGAAAATGCAATAACTGATAAGACTAAAGTTGTTATAATACCATTTCCTAATAATCCTACTGGGGCAATAATGACTAAAGATGAATTAGAAGAAATAGTAGATGTATTAAAGGATAAAGATATCATTATTATTTCAGATGAAATATACTCTGAACTTTCTTATGATAAGGATCATTTCTCAATAGCAAGATTCGAAGAAGTAAAAGATAAAACATTAGTTATTAATGGTTTTTCAAAAGCTTACGCAATGACAGGATGGAGACTTGGATATATATGTGGGAATTCTATATTAATGGATGCGTTAAAGAAAATACATCAGTATTCACTTATGTGTTCACCAACTACAGCTCAATATGCTGCTATAGAAGCTCTTAAACACGGAGATGAAAGTGTTTCTGAAATGTCTAGAGAATATAACAGAAGAAGAAGGATATTGGTTAGTGGATTTAAAGAAATGGGGCTTGATTGTTTTGAACCTTTGGGTGCCTTATATGTATTTCCTTCAATAAAATCAACAGGCATGACATCTGATGATTTTTGTGAAAAACTTTTAATTGAAGAAAAAGTTTTAACTATACCAGGAAATGCCTTTGGTGATTGTGGGGAAGGATATATTAGAGCTTGTTATGCTTCATCTATGGAAGATCTAGTAGAAGCTTTAAAAAGAATTAAAAGATTTGTTGAAAATAATAAAAAATAATTAATTGAGAAAATAAAAGCTTTAATTGAAAAATTTTCAACAGTTATTTTTGATAAAACTCCATATAATATATATGTAGATATGTTTTAAAAAGGAGGTACAAAAGATGATGAAGAAAATAGCTAAAATGATTGTTTTATCAATAGTTTTATTTAATTTCAACAACAATATGGTACAAGCTACCACAAATTCTAATAATGATAAAATAAAAAATAAAGCCAATGCTTTAAGAGTTTCAAATGATTATATTACTGACTTAGGTAAGGATAAATTTGACAGCTTTTGGACTCCAGAAAATGAAAAGTATCTTGATGAATCTCAAAAAACAATATTACTCAATTTAAAAGAAAAGGTTAATAAAGGAGAACTAATATCTGGAAATGAAAAAACAATATTAAAAGATATGAAAGTCGAAGTAATTAAAAAAAGATTAGGTGAAGAAAAGTTTAATGAGTTAGAAAAGTTAATTGATAAAAGAGATAGTTCAATAGATTTAACTCTTCCTGAACGAAATAGACTTTATTACCTAGATAGAGAAATTAGAGGTTTCGAATAATTACTTAGAATCAATACATTAAGACATTAAGACATTAATGTCTTTTTTTTATTAAATATTAGGTTATTAAATAAAAAAGTGTTAAAATTAAATACGAATAATACTTATATAAAAATAATAAATATTTGCTAGGAGGGTAAAATGGAAAAGTTCAAAGAAGAATTTATTGAATTTATGGTGGAAAGTGATGTTTTGAAATTCGGAAGCTTTATGACTAAAAGTGGAAGGAATACACCATTTTTTATTAACACAGGAAATTATACAACTGGTAAACAGTTAAAAAGATTAGGTGAGTTTTATGCCAAAGCAATAGAAAAAAATTTTGATAGAGATTTTGATTTATTATTTGGTCCTGCATATAAGGGTATTCCCCTTACAGTAACAACAGCCATTTCTTTAAATGAACTTTTTGATATAGATGTAGAGTACTCATCTAATAGAAAAGAAATAAAAGATCATGGAGAAGGTGGGATACTTTTTGGAGGAAATATAGAAGAAGGTAAGAGAATCGTTATAGTTGAAGATGTAATGACAGCTGGAACCTCTATTTATGAAACAGTACCAATAATTAAATCAAGAGGAAACATAGAAATAAAAGGATTGATTATATCTGTAGATAGAATGGAAAAAGGTAAAATGGATATATCAGCGCAAGAAGAAATTAAAGAAAGTTTTGGGATAAGAACATTTTCTATAGTTACTATGAAAGAAGTTGTAGAATATTTATATAATAAAGAGATAAATGGAATAATATATATAGATGATAAAATGAAAGAATTTATTGAAGAATATTATAAAAAATATGGTTTTACATATTTTAATTAATAAAGGGACTCAAATAAGTGAGTCCCTTTATAATTTTGTATTATTAGATAGAAATTTCAAGGTTTCATAAATTAAAGCTAATATTTCCTTTTTATTAAAGTCTTCAAAAGTATGAGTCCCAGATTCTAAGCTTAAAAGTTTAGATTTACCTCCAATCTTTAAAAGAGACTTATATAAGTAAAAAGCATTTGAATAAGGAACCATAGCATCATTTTTACTATGTATTATAAGTGTGTTAGGAGAATCTTCTTTTATATAGTAAATAGGGCTATAGACCTCATTAATAATATTAATATTTTTAAGCTCGTTAATATCCTCTTTAATATCTTCATCAAGTATTGAAAAATCTAAACTTGATAATTCAGTAGGCCCAAAAATATCTATTACATATTTAACTTTAGAAGGATAAGAGGATAAGCTATCATCACCTATGAAATCCTCATTATCAGAATAAGCTGCAAGTAAAGATAAATGTGCTCCTGATGATATACCAAGTAACCCTATTTCTTCAGTATTAAAGTTATATTTATCCTTATTCTTATAAACCCATCTAATAGCATCTTTAACATCAGAAACTGGATTTGATAAAGGAACATCTTTTTCAAGGAGTTCATAAGATAAGCTGATTATAGTAAAACCATCTTTATTAAAGGCTTTTACAATAGGTTCTAAATCTTTTGGGATTCCGTTATCACCATAAACCCAACTTCCACCATGAACATAAATAACAACCGGAGATTTCTCGTTTTCAACCTCTGACAAATATATATCCATAAAAACATTAGGATTATCAGTATTCTTAAATTTGAGGTTTTCTATATCCATAGAGGTTAAAGCATAATAATCTGTTAAGTTATTTAAAGTAGCAACACTTTTGTCGGTATCTTTAAGTTCTTTCATTACATTATAAGTAATAAGAAGAGGTCCTTTATAATAGATAGCTATTATTATTATAGTTAATAGTATAGTAAGTATATTAATTTTAATTATTTTTTTTATAGTATTCAAAAGATCAACTCCTACAATTATGCTATTTATAGTATTGACATAAATTAATAGAAATTAAAAAATATAATTCAATTATAAATTCTTTTTTTTAGAATATAATGTATAAATATTAAATTTATATTTAAATAAAAAAGGAGGTCTTGCCTTAGGGCGATTATATTTTATGAGTGAAGATAAGAATAACTATAGAATTTTAAACTTTTTTGATCTAGATTTAATATCTAATATAGTTCTAAATAAAATAGAGGAAACTAAAGGATGTGAATTTTTATTTAATGATGATTGTAATATTTATAATATATTGAATAAAGTATTAGAAAGTTTCCTTATAAATTTTAATAGAACATTATTAATATCAGATAATATAGAAGAAATTTATGAACATACTGAAATAATTAATTCTTTAAATGAAAATATTTATGACGTTTCTAAGAAACATAACATTGAAAAGAAATTAAGGAATCAAATAGCTAACTTGCAGGATAATACAGGTAAAACATTATTAAGTAAAATAGAAGTGCTAAATAGAAGAATAGAAAAAAATACAAGTTTACTAAATAAAATTATAACTTTCTTTTATAATAAGGATAATGAAGGTTTAAATTTAGTTGATAAATATTATATAACAGAAAAATTAATAAGTGATAACGAAAAATATTCATATTATTATAAAATTTTTAGAATAAAAAAACCTTTTGAAAATCTAACTTATTATAAAATTAAATATATAAAAGAAGAAATTGAAAAAAGAAGCTTAATACCTATATATACAACATATAGACGTTATCTAGATAATAGTAGGTTTAAAGTTTTACAAAAGAATGCAAAAACGGTATTAGTACAAGAAGCTTTAAAAGAATTGGATAAGATAAATAAAAGTACTTCAATAAAAATTAATTATTATAATTTAAAGTATAAAAAGGAGTTTATAAGTAATTTTATAATAAATCAGGAGATGAATCTTATTGAACTAGAAGAATTAGTTGATATAGTAAATATGAAATATAATAATTACTTATTAGAAAAAAAGGTAGATACTTCTTTTTTTAGATTTTTTAAAAGTAATAAAAAAGAAATTGAAAATAAAAATAACGAAAAATATAATTGTCTAAAGAAAGGAATTTTAGAAGATTTTAATAATATGTATAGTAATACAAAATTAGAAATAAGTAAGTTTAGATTTTTATATGGGATATTAACAAAAGAAGAATATGACAGTTTTATATTAATGCTTATAAAGGGGGAAGAGGTAAAAGAAAAAGTTGAATTATATTATAAGTTATTAAAGTTATCTATAAATATTGAAGAGGTAAAAATCAATGTTGAATCTTTAGATAATGACATAAAGGATGTATTAGAATATTGTTATGATAGCATTGAGTATAAAAATGATTTAGTAGATATTATAAGTAATATTCATAAAATAAAGTTATACTATGAAATAGAAAATATAGAAATAAGTAATGAAGACATAATATGTGAATATAAAAACTTTGATGCTATAAAAGAGTCTATATATAATGATATAAAAATTAGAGATTTACTAGTTAAAAAAAGTATAAAGCCCTTATGGGATAATTTAATTAGAGAGACTTATAAATTTTCAAATTTTAATATAGATAAAATTGATTACGATGATAAAGAAACTTTTAAGAATATAACTCCTATTGTTTTAACAGATGATAATAAAATATTTGAAGATGATATTTTTTCTGAAATAAATTCCTTTGATAAAGTTGTACTTTTTAATACTAAGAAATCCTTAGATATAGAAAAGATAAAGGTAAATATTCAAAAAGATAAACTTATAGTATTTACCTATAAGGATAAAGAGGTTATAAATTTAAAAGAAGAAATTAATATTGTAGATTTAAATAAAGTGAAAGAAGTATCTATAAAATATAAATATATAAATTATAATATTTTGGAGTATATAATACCCTATATAATAAATAACGGTTATATACTAAATGAAAATTACAATTATAAAGAAGATATCTATAAATTAATTATTTGTAAATTGGATACTAATAAAAAGGTAGGTCTTATTATTGATACAGAAATATTTAATTATAAGGACAATTATTATATTAAGGAGTTATATTTAAGAGATATAGAAAAAGATTTCTTTATTTATAGAATATGGAATAGAGATATGTGGATTAACAGAAATAAGGTTATTAAAGAATTATTAGAATATCTAAAAGAAGTTCTACAATAGAAAAACTTGATTTTATTTACTAAATTTAATATACTAGTATAGAAAACTTAATATGACAGTTCGTAACCCTCCTGTCACTAAAAAAAACTAGGTAATTTATTTATATCTACAACTATAATTTTTTATAATTTATGTAGTTAATTACTAGAGGATTCATTTAATGGATTCTCTATTTTTTATGGTAAATTATTTGAATATGCAGTTTGAAAAATATTATTTGGAGGAAATGTAAAATGAATTTAACAGAGAAAATTGTAAAAACAGGATTAATTGCAGCAATTTATGCTGTGACAACAATTGCTATTGCACCATTGGGTTATGGACCAATACAATTTAGAATATCTGAAGTATTTGTATTACTATCCTTTATAAACCCGTTCTATACAACAGGGTTAACTCTCGGATGTTTGATAGCTAATATATTTGGTGGAGTAGGGATATTAGATATGGTATTCGGTACATTAGCAACTTTTATTAGCTGCAAAGGAATAGAATTAACAAGAAAATTAATTAAAGAAGATAACATATCGTTGATTGTATCATCTTTATGGCCTGTGGTTATTAACGGAATTATAATAGGGGCTATGTTATCATATATAGAAAACATTCCATTTTATATACCAGCTTTACAAGTATCATTGTCTGAACTAATTATTGTAACAATTATAGGTATCCCTGTCTTTAAATTATTAACTAAACGAATAAGCTGGCTTAATATAGCCTAAGTAAAAAGTGTAGGTTTTTTACGCTTTTTACTTTATAATTAATATTTATAATAATTATTATGTTTAGGTTGTTTTAAATATGATTTTTTATTAAAATGTAATTAGTATAACTAATTAAGGAGACTACGATGAATTTAATTACACTTGAAAATATAACAAAGACTTATAGCGAAAAAGCACTACTAAATAATGTTAACCTAGGAATAAGTGAAGGGGATAAAATAGGATTAATAGGTTTAAATGGAGCAGGAAAATCAACTTTACTTAAAGTGCTAATAGGTAGAGATGAATTTTATGATGGTAAAATAATTAAAGTTAAGAATATGAGAATAGAGCATTTAGCTCAAGACACTGTATATAATGACAGCTCAACAATTTTAGAACAAGTTTTTAAAGGTGATACTAAAGAGATGGATCTTTTAATGGAATATGAAGAGCTTCTAGAAAAGATAAAAGAAGATAGTTCATTAAATACTAGGTTAATAAAAGTTCAAGGTGAAATTGATAACTTGAACCTTTGGGATCTTGAGAGTGATGCTAAAACTATATTAACTAAACTTGGAATTAATAACTTTGATAAAAAAATGGGAGAACTGTCTGGTGGACAAAAGAAAAGAGTTTTTTTAGCTTCTTCCTTGATTACTCCTTGCGATTTATTAGTACTAGACGAACCAACTAACCATTTGGACTCTGATTCTATTGAATGGCTTGAAGAGTATTTAAATGGCAGAAAAGGTGCCCTTATAATGATTACTCACGATAGATATTTCTTAGATAGAGTAACAAATAGAATTATAGAACTAGATAGAGGAAATTTATACTCCTATGATGGGAATTATACAGACTTTTTAGAAAAAAAATCTACAAGAGTTCAAAATGAAGCTGCTAGTGAAGAAAAAAGAAAAAAGCTTATATTAAAAGAACTACAGTGGGTTAGAAGAGGAGCTAAGGCTAGAACAACTAAACAAAAGGCAAGATTACAAAGATTTGATGATTTAGTTAATACAGAATATATATCTATAAATACAGATATAGAAATCCCTTTTATAGGAAGAAGATTGGGCAAAAAGATTATTGAACTTGAAAATGTAAATAAAGCTTACGATAATAGAAAGCTTATAAAGGATTTTAGCTATATTTTTTCTAAAAGTGATAGGATAGGTGTAATAGGGGATAATGGTGCTGGTAAAACAACGTTAATAAAAATTATAACAGGAGAAATAAAACAAGATGCAGGAACTATTGAAATAGGAGATACTGTATCTTTAGGGGTATTCTCACAAGATAATAGTCATATGGACTTAAATCAAAGGGCTATAGATTACATAAAAGAAGGTGGGGAAATTATTCCTACTGAAAAAGGAGAAGCAATTACAGCATCTCAGCTAGCTGAAAGGTTTTTATTTGACGGTGTTATGCAGTACACACCTATAGAAAAGTTATCTGGAGGAGAGAGGAGGAGACTTCATTTAGTAAGGATTTTAATGGAGTCACCAAATGTTTTAATTTTAGATGAACCAACAAATGATTTAGATATTGAAACTTTAAAAATATTAGAAGATTTCTTAGATGAATTTATGGGAGTTGTAATTATAGTTTCCCATGATAGATATTTCTTAGATAGATTATGTAATAAAATTTTCTCTTATGAAGGTAATGGTTTAATTTCTAAGTCAGAAGGTAATTATAGTGATTACTTAATACATAAGGAATTAAATAATGTAGATAAGGTCAAAGAAGTTAAAGAGAAAAGTGAAATCAAAAAAGAAATAAAGGTTCAAAATAAGAATCTAAAACCTAAGTTTACATTTAAAGAACAAAAAGAATTTGAAAATATTTATGGGGATATTGAAAAGATAGAAAATAAAATCAGTGAAACAGAAAATAAAATGTTGAAAAATTCTTCTAATTACGGAATGTTAAATGAACTTGTAGAAGAAAAAGAAACTTTAGAAGAAGAATTACTATTTAAATATGAAAGATTAGAATATTTAGAAGATATTCAAAAACAAATAGATGAATATAAGAATAACTAAAGAAGGAAGGATTTAATATGGAAATTGCTATATATATTAAAGGGAATAAAGAACCTATTATATATAAAGGTGATAGAATTGATATTTTAGATTTTACTTTAGAAAATGTAGAATATAAACAAATTAGATATTTTAAAAAAGGGATTTCTAAATCAGAACTTATAAAAACAGATCTTATAGTTAAAATTAAGGAAATTGAAAAGATGCATTAGCATCTTTTTTTATTTTTAAAAAGATTTCAAAAAGATGATTCATTCAAAAATAAGTCTTTAAAATACTTTTTACTTTTTATTATTAAAGAATATAACAAAAAGTAAGCTTTACATAATATTTAATATGTTCATTATTAAAACAATAATCCTTAACAGGCAGTGGATAAAAATGTGGACATAAATATTCAAAAATGATGTATAGCAAATTATAATATAAATTTACAACAAAAGCTATAAAATGTATCTTAATCTGTTTTTAATGTTTTTAATTTTAATAAAGTCGAAAATTAAAAAGATTTAAAATAAAGGTCGATTTATACAAAAAAAGAAATTTCAAAATTAAACAAATGTAGATTTATATGAATAAAGAAATTTTGAAATTAAATAAATTGTTATAAAATTAATAATAGATAAAATAGAGAAATCAATTATATTAACTTTTTTAATTGTAATTACTTCGCTAAATATACATTTAGTGAAGTTCGTTGTATTGAAAAACGAAGTAAGCTATGATATAATGAAATCAACGCTTTAGAGAGGATTTTTGGGTGAAAAAATGATTAATAATATAACGAAAAAAAATAAATATAAAGAATTTACTTATTCTGATGATATAAGAAAACTTTTAAGTGTCGATTTGAAAGAAAAAGATATAATGAAATTAAAAAAGATATATAATAATTATAGTGAAAATAAAAATCAAAGGATTTATGAAGAAATTATTGAAGATTTATACAAACTAGTATGTATTCAAAATTTAACAACTAAAGAACTTTCGATTATTTATGATACAGGTATTAGAAATATTCAAATATGGCTTAAGGAATTAGGAATTAATAGATCTATTAAAAAGGCTAAAAAAATTACTAAGAAAGCTTTTAATAAAGATATAGAATTGAATTCTGTCGAAAATTCAGATTTGAAAAACAATATAAAGGTAAATAAGTTTGGTATAGAAAAAGCTGAAGCTAAAAACTTGCCAGAATCCCTTTTGGATTTTTTGAACTATCTTGATACTATTAAAGGAAAATCAAAAAATACTATCGATGGTTATCAAGTTGATTTATCTATGTTTTTTAAATTTTTAAAAGTTTATAAAGGATTGGTTCTTGATGATGATATAGAATTTAATGATATAAATATAACAGATATAGGCGATGTATTTATAAGAGATATTAAACTTACGGATTTATATGCCTTTCTCTCCTACGCTGAAAAACAAAGAAATAATGGAACTTATGCTAGAGCTAGAAAAGTTGCATCTTTAAAATCGTATTTTAAGTTTTTGCAAGGTAAAACTAAAATTATTAGTGATAACCCTACCCTAGATTTAGAATCTCCTAAAATAAATAAAAGAAATCCTGTTTATTTAACTTTAGATGAGAGTATTAATCTGTTAAGTTCTTTGGATATTAATAAGAACAATTACTATAGGGATTATTGTATATTAACTTTATTCTTAAATTGTGGTATGCGTCTTTCTGAACTTTGTGGGATTAAAATTGATAGAATAAAGGCAGATACTTTAACTATAATAGGAAAAGGTAATAAAGAACGTACTGTATATTTAAATGAAGCTTGCTTAAAAGCAATAAGAAATTATTTGAAAATAAGAGATTCAAGCAAGTGTTCTTTAGATGATAAGGACTTTCTCTTTTTATCTTCCAGATCAAAACCTATAAACAAAAGAACTGTAGAACTGTTAGTGAAAAAACATATTTCAAATTCTGGACTTAACGACGATAAATATACCCCTCATAAATTAAGGCATACTGCTGCTACCTTAATGTATAAACATGGGAATGTAGATATCAGAAGCCTTCAGAGTATTTTAGGGCATGAAAATATATCTACCACCCAAATATATACCCATGTAGATAATGAAGCATTGAGGGAAGCTGTTAATTCAAATCCTTTATCAAAAATATAGCAAAAGGTTAGGATACTCTCCTAACCTTTTGCTATTATTATTTATGTTTTAATTTTCTAACTCCCGGGAAAACTTCTTCTGTAATATTATCTAGATCATCATCTTCTTCAAGGTCTAAATCTTCAATATATTCTATGTTATCAAAAGCATCAACATATTCCATATTCTCGTTTTCTAATAACTCTTCTTCTTTAGTTTCTTTTTCTTCCCTCTTAAAGATTTCTAACATATTTTTATATTCTTCTTCTAAGAATTCATTTTCTTCTATATTTTTAGCTATATCTTCTATCTGTATTGCTCTAACATCTATACCTTCTTCTTCTAGGCAATCGCCACAGTTATCACATATTCTATTAGGATATATATCACAATAATCATCTTCTTTATATTTTTTAAATTCCAATAAAAACACCGCCTAAGTTTACAAATTTATGGTATCTTTTATTATAACAAATATAATTAATTAAATCAAATATGTTCATAGGAACATAAGTTTGATATTGCGAAAATTATATGTTATAATATCAAACAAAGAGAGGTGTAAGTATGAACGAAATAAAAGATAAACAATTAGAAATTTATGAGTTCTTAAAGATATATGCAGAAAATAAAGGGTATCCACCTTCAGTTAGAGAAATATGTGAAGCTGTAAATTTAAAATCTACCTCTACTGTTCATGGCCACTTAAAAAGATTAGAAAAAAAGGGTTTAATTCGTAGAGATCCTACTAAACCAAGAGCTTTAGAAATTTTAGAGACTACAGCTAATAGAAAAGAAATGTTAAATATTCCTTTGATTGGTAGAGTAACTGCAGGAGTGCCTATATTAGCTACAGAAAATATAGAAGACACTTTCCCTATACCTATGGACTATATAAAACATGACGAGGAATTATTTATGTTAAAAGTTACAGGTAATAGCATGATTAACATAGGAATCCACGATGGGGATTTTGCTATTATCGAAAGAGCTCAAACTGCTAAAAATGGTGATGTTGTTGTTGCATTAATAGAAAATGATGCTACTATAAAAACCTTTTATAAAGAGAAAAATAAAATAAGATTACAACCAGAAAATGATGCTTTAGAACCCATTATAGTTGATGATTGTGCTATTTTAGGAAAATTAGTTGGATTATTTAGAGCATATTAAAAGATAAAAGTCATATATATTAATATGACTTTTATTTTTTTTGGGAGGTGCTTTTTTGAAACTTAAGTTTTATAAAAGAAAATTAGAAACTGAAGATTCTTTTTTAGAGAGTATTGCTGATTCTTCGATAATAAAAAATAAGATTTACTATAAAATTTTATTTTTTAAAGTTATTGTTGCTTTATGCTATGCCTTTGGATTAGGTTATAATTTAGCTTCTTATGGTGATGATTTTATATATAAAGGTATTGAATTTTTAGGCTTATTAATTTTACAATATTTTTTATTGGATTATGTATATGCTATGTTTGTAGCACTACTACTTCCCTATCCTTTTTCTAAAGAAAATATAACCTTTGATTTTAGAGTTTTAAATTCTAATGTTATAGCTAAAGATAAAGTGAAAAAATCCAGTTTGGTTCTAGCTTATATAATTCCTTTTATAGTTCTTTCTCTTATACCAACATTAATTTTTATAACATATGATTTTAAAATAACTTTTTACTCTTATATGTCCTGTATAATGATAAAATCAGTAACCTATATAATTTATTCGATTTTAATACTGTTAAAAGAATCCTTTGGGGAATATATTTATGTAACTAAAAATTCTTTTATTAATGATAATATAAGTAGTGAAGATATAATTAATAATATTTTATAAAAAATGTGAACATATAATAGTTTGCTTATTCCGTAGTTACACTCCAAGTCATCGTAAACCATCATATGTTTACTTGAACACTGAAAGATGAAATTATAATAAATTATCCTCAGGATTAACTTTTTATAATTTTCTAAAGAATAAAAAGAGGTTGCCACATAATGTATAAGGATATATTATGTGATAACCTCTTTTTATCTAAGTATATTATTACTTTATATATATTAAATTAATAATACACTTAGATACTATTTTTACAAAATTAAATAATATTATTTAATGAGATTAGTATGCCTATTTTTGCGTGGTCAAATGTTAAACCACCTTGAAGATATGCAATATAAGGTTCTCTAATTGGAGCATCAGCGGATAGTTCTATTGAAGCCCCTTGTATAAAGGCTCCTGCTGCCATTATTACCTCATCGTTATATCCAGGCATAGCCCAAGGCTCACATTCAACAAAGGAATCAATTGGAGACCCTTTTTGAATCCCCTTACAGAATTTAATTAGATTTTCTTTATTCCCGAATTTTATAGCCTGAATAATATCACTACGTTTTTGATTATACTTTGGAAGAACTTCAAAGCCAGCAAGCTCCATTATTCTTGAGCAGAATATAGCTCCCTTTAACGCTTCCATAGCTATATGAGGTGCAAGGAATAATCCTTGATAGAATTGCCTCATTACACCGAAAGTTGATCCACACTCCCCTCCTATACCTGGCGTAGTCAATCTATAAGAAGCTTGTTCAACATATCTTGACTTTCCTGCAATATAACCACCAGTAGGAGCTATTCCTCCACCGATATTTTTTATTAAAGAACCAGCTACTAAATCAGCGCCTACATCAGTAGGTTCCATAGTATCTATAAATTCTCCATAACAATTATCTACAAAAACTATAACATCGTCTCTAATACTTTTTACAATATCTATGACTTCGCCAAGTTCACTAATTAAAAAAGAATTTCTCCATCCGTATCCGGTACTTCTTTGTATATGTACTAATTTAATTGAAGGGTCAGAAGAAAGCACTTCTTTAATCTTTTCAATATCAAATTTCCCTTCTCTTAAATCTACTTGTTTATATTTAACGCCATATTCTCTTAAAGAACCTATATTTTCTTTTCCACTAATTCCTATAATATTATGAAGCGTATCATAAGGACTTCCTGAAATACACACCATTGTATCACCAGTTCTTAGATTTCCCATAAGAGCACAACCAAGGGCGTGAGTTCCATTTACAAAATGAGGCCTTACTAAAGCACTCTCAGTATTAAATATCCTAGCATAAACCTTATCTAAGGAGTCTCTTCCTATATCATCATAGCCATAGCCAGCAGAGTTCGTAAAATGTGATTCACTAATTCTTTCATCTTGAAGCGCTTTTAAAACCTTTAATTGATTATATTCTCTTATTTCATCATAAGTTTTAAAAATATCTTCTACATCTGTTATAGCTTCCTTATATAAATCAAATGTCCTCGCTTTAAATTTATAACTTTTAATAAGTAATTGTTCTGTTTCTTTTAACATATGTGTTTTTACATAATCTAATATTATGTAATCCCCCTTCTAAAATAATAAATATTATATAGGTTTAATATTAGCATATTTATTATTCTTTTAAAATAGTAAAAAAAGAAGAGGCCAAATGGCTACTCTTCTTCGTTATTAAATAAAATTATTTTTGCTGGAGTAATAGTTGTTATAGCATGCTTATATACTAATATTTGTTTACCTTCAGAGTCTAGGACTACAGTAAAGCTATCGAATCCCTTCACATATCCCTTTAATTGAAAACCATTTGTTAAATAAATTAGTACTGAAATTTTATTTTTACGTGCACCATTTAGAAAAATATCTTGTAGGTTATTTTGTTGTTTTACCATAGTAATACCTCCATAAATTATTTAAGGCTATTTATAATAATTTCTAAGATTTTATCTTCATCATTATTATCTTTATTTATAAAAATAGCTCTAGGATCTCTTCTGAACCAAGTTAATTGCCTTTTAGCATAGTTTCTTGATCCTTTTTTTATTAATTCTACAGCCGTATCTAGAGTGATATCTCCTTCTAAATAATGAAGTATCTCTTTGTATCCTATTCCTTGCATTGACTGTACAGATGAATTATACCCTTTATCCTTTAGTTTTATACATTCTTCTATTAACCCTTTTTTAATCATTATATCAACTCGTTTATTAATACGAGTATATAACATATCTCTATTCATATCTAAAACATAGTATTTAACATCGAAATCACTATCATATATAGCTTCTCCTGCATTAAAGGAACTAAAAGGTTTATTAGTAAGCTTATAAACTTCTAAAGCTCTAATAACCCTTTTTCGGTTATTAAAATGTATTTCATCATAACTAATAGGATCTATTGTCTTTAATTTTTCGTGAATGAACTCATTCCCAAATTCATCAGCTAATTTATTTAGGGTATCTCTATAGTCTTTGTCTTGCTCTGCATCAGTAAAACTCATATCACAAGTTAAGGCATTTATATATAACCCTGTTCCACCTGTAAGAATAGGAAGTTTACCTCTTTTTAATATATCTTTAATTGCATCTAAAGCTAAATCTTTGTAATCAGAAACTGAAAAGGCTTCATTAGGTTCAACTACATCTATCATGTGATGAGGAATACCTTTCATTTCTTTCTTTGTTACCTTAGCTGATCCTATATCCATATATTTATATATTTGCATAGAGTCAACAGAAATTATTTCTCCATTAAGGCTTTTGGCAAGTTTAATGGAAAGGTCTGTTTTTCCAACAGCTGTTGGACCTGCTAAAACTAGAATTTTATCTTTCATTTAATCACCTTTAAACAATTCTTCTGAATTTTTTTTCAAGTTCGTAATTAGTAAACTTAATTATTACAGGTCTCCCATGAGGACAATGGAATGGATCATCTATAAACCTTAAATCATCTAGCAGTTTTTCCATTTCTAAAGTATTTAAATAATCATGTCCTTTTACAGCAGATTTACAAGCCATAGTAGCAATTTTGTTATGCTTAACTTCAGTAGTTTTTCCTGTTCCTAAAGACTTTATATTATCTAAAATATTTATAAATAGATTTCTAGGGTCTAATTTACCAACAAAATAAGGAACTTCCTTAATTGAAATAGTGTTACCACCAAACTTTTCTATATAAAAACCAGCTTTTTTAAAAACTTCTTGATTTTCTTCATAATAACAATAATCATCTGTAGTTAAGTCTATTAATGTTGGAACTAAAATGTTTTGTACAATAATATCTCCCTTTTCAATAGATTTAAGATATTTTTCGAAAAGAATCTTTTCATGGGCTGCATGTTGATCTATCATATACAATACTTCTTCATACTCTCCTAGAATATAAGTTTTATTAAATTGTCCTATAACCCTTATCTTAGGGAACTTAGGCATTTTATCCAAAGGTACTTCTTCGCCTTTATATATATTGTTATTTTCTGAGATGCTTATATTATTATTCTCCTTTAGTGCAATATAAGGGTTATCAAAACTATCATTATCTTTTAAACTCTTAAGCTTTTCATAAATTTCCTCTTCTTTTTTTATATCTTCATAGGAAATTTCCTTTTTGTTTTTATCTCCAAAAGAAGGAGGATTTAAATAAACATTTTCTTTTCCTAGATCAAAGGCTATTTCTTCAATAGTATCTTCTTTATTAATTGCATCTTTATTTTCCTTTTCTTCTTCTGGAATATAAAATTCGTTAAATATGTCCTCTTTAAATGATTTATGAACAGCAGTAAAAACTTTCTTAAATAGTGCTCTTTCATCTTTAAACTTAATTTCAGCCTTTGTTGGATGTATATTTACATCTACAAATTCAGGATAAACCTCTATAAATAAAACAAAGAAAGGGAACTTATTAACTGTAGCAAAAGATTTAAAAGAATTTTCCATAGCAGCTACAATAGTTTTATTTTTAATATATCTACCATTTACAAAAATACTTTGATTGTTTCTAGAACCTCTAGCAATCTCCTCTTTTCCTATATATCCATATAGAGAAATATCTTCTTCATTAGATTCAAAATAAATCAAATTATCACTTATACTCTTACCATATACAGCTCTAATAACATCAATTATATTACCTGTTCCGTAGGTATGAAGAGTTTTTTTACCATTGTTACAAAGCTTAAAAGAAATATCTGGGTGAGATAGAGCTATTCTTGATACTATATCATTTATTAAAGTTCCTTCTCTTGAAGTTGATTTTAGGAACTTTCTTCTTGCAGGTACATTATAAAATAAATCTCTAACTTCTATTATAGTACCTTTATTTGTTCCAACATCTTTCGTATATAATATATCTCCAGCTTCAATTATAATTTCGCTACCAAAATCCTCTTCTTCAATTTTGCTTTTTAAAGATACTTTAGAAACAGAAGCTATAGACGCTAACGCCTCACCCCTAAAGCCTAAAGATTTAATTGAGTATATATCTTCTACATCTTTAATCTTAGATGTTGCATGAGGCATAAAAGCTTTTTTTATATCATCTCTATATATACCTAATCCATCATCTATAATTCTAATTAAAGATATTCCACCTTCTTCAATTTCTATAGTTATATTTTTAGCCTCTGCATCAATAGAATTTTCTACAAGTTCTTTAACTACAGAAGCTGGTTTTTCAACAACTTCACCAGCAGCAATTTTATTTGAGGTATGTTCATCTAAAAGATTAATTCTTTTCATCAAATAACCTCCTTATTTCAAATTTTTAGCTTCTATTGTAATTTTATATAAAGCATTCATAGCATCCATCGGTGTTAATGACATAACATCTAAGCTTGATAATGATTCTATGAAGTTTTCTTTTTCTAGCATTGTAAAATCAATTTGATATTTATCTTCTTTATCCTCTTTAATCTTTTTACTCTTTGGTTTATTTAATATTTCACTTTTTTCTTCAACAGTATTATTTTCTATGGCAACTTCTTTTAGTTTTTCACTAGAAGAAATATAAGCTTTATTTTTTACTTCTTTTAAAATAGAGGTATCTTTATTTGATGTTTCAAGAGAAAGTAATATTTCTTTAGCTCTATTTATAACTTCTTTAGGAAGACCAGCAAGTTTTGCTACTTCAATACCATAGGATTGATCAGCTCCGCCTTTTACAATTTTTCTTAAGAAAATTATAGTTTCATCTATTTCCTTTACTGCAACAGAGTAGTTCTGTACCCCTTCTATTACTCCTTCAAGCTTTGTAAGTTCGTGATAATGTGTTGCAAATAATGTTTTACATTTTAAAGTTTCTGCCTTAGATATATACTCTATAACTGACCAAGCTATACTTAATCCATCATATGTAGAGGTACCTCTACCAACTTCATCTAACAAAACTAAGCTTTTATTAGTAGCATTTTTTAAAATGTTTGATACTTCCCACATTTCTACCATAAATGTTGATTTACCACCTGCTAAATCATCAGATGCACCTATTCTAGTAAATATTTTATCACAAATTGATATATTACCAGCTTTTGCAGGAATAAAAGAACCAATTTGAGCCATTAACGTAATTAGGGCAACCTGTCTCATATAAGTAGATTTACCTGCCATATTAGGTCCTGTTATTAATAACAACCTATTATCATAAGAATTTATAAGTGTATCATTAGATACAAAGTCACCATTACCAATTACCTTTTCTACTACAGGGTGTCTACCTTCCTTTATATTTATTATTCCTTCTTCATTAAGAGAAGGTTTAATATAATCATTTTCGATAGCAACCAAAGCTAATGTAGATAAGGAATCTAAATTTCCTATAATTCTACCACTGTTTTTTAAACGAGTTATTTCCCTTTCTATATCTTCTCTTATGTTAACAAATAGATTATATTCAATTGAAATTAATTTCTCCTCAGCACCAAGAATTTTATCTTCCATTTCTTTTAGTTCTTGAGTTATATATCTTTCTGCATTAGATAATGTTTGTTTTCTTATATATCTACCTTCAGGAATTAAATCATAGTTAGCTTTTGAGATTTCTATGTAGTAACCAAATACTTTGTTGTATCCAACTTTAAGAGATCTAATACCTGTAAATTCTCTTTCTCTATTCTCTAAAGCTGCTATCCATTCCTTACCATGAAGTTTAGCTTTTCTAAGTTCATCTACCTCTTCATTGTATCCATCTTTAATAATGTTTCCTTCTTTTAATGATACTGATGGGTCATCTAGAATAGAATTAAATAAAGTATGGTTAATATCTTCTAAAACATCTAAATCCTTATACCATCTTTTTAATATAGCTGATTCAGATTCTTTTAAATGACTCTTAATACCAGGAAGTTTTGAGAGCGAAGTTCTTAAAGATACCATATCCTTAGCATTAACATTTTTATTAGATATCTTACCAACTATTCTTTCAATATCATATATTTCTTTAAGTAAAAGCCTTAAATCTTCATTAAAGTAATTTTTAGAATATAGTTCCTCTACTCCGTTTAATCTTTCTTCTATTTCCTTTTTAATAATTAATGGTTCTTCAACCCATTTTCTTAAAGTTCTACCACCCATAGATGTTAGGGTTTTATCTAATACCCAAATTAAACTTCCTTTTTTACTCTTTTCTTTTAAGCTTTCCGTAAGTTCTAAGTTCCTTCTTGAATTTCCATCTATAGTCATATAGTTAACTATATCGTAATACTCAAGAAGGTTTATATTAGTTAAAGATATTTTTTGAGTATCATATATATAACTTAGTAATACCTTAGCAACATTTTTAGAAGGTATGCTTAGATTAGAAACAACAACCTCACTAAATTGATTTATTAAGTCAAATTCACTACAGAGATTATTCAATGTATTTCTTTTTGTTATTAAAGAATTAGATATATTACTTATTTCTTTTAATATTGGCTCTTTAATATTTATATCTACCAATATTTCCTTTGGATCTATTTTTGTAATTTCATCTAATAATGTAGATATTGAGTTTTCAAAGGAAGTTACTTTAAATTCACCTGTAGAAATATCTGTAGAGGCTATAGCAAAATAATCGCCTTCTTCAATTATGCACATTAAATAGGTGTTTTTATATTCCATAGCATCATTTGATTCTATATATGTACCAGGTGTAATAACTTTAACAACATCCCTTTTAACAATTCCCTTTGCTACAGATACATCTTCTACTTGCTCCCCTATAGCTACCTTATATCCTTTATTTACAAGACGTGATATATAGGCAGGAGCTGCATGATAAGGAATTCCACACATAGGAGCTCTTTCTTCAAGACCGCAATCTCTACCTGTAAGGACTAATTCAAGTTCTTTTGAGGCAGTTTGTGCATCATCAAAAAACATTTCATAAAAATCCCCTAATCTAAAAAATAGAATACAGTCTTTATATTTTTCTTTTATATCGAAATATTGTCTCATCATTGGAGTTAACATAATCTTCGTACCTCTCAAATTATTTTTTAACAATAAATTTGTTAATTTTAATATAAAAATATTATACTATAAAGTAAATATAATAAAAAGTTATTATAAGATGTAGTAAATTTTATAAGATAAAAAAATAAGAGATATAAATCTCTTATTTTAATGAAAATAGGGATAGAATATCTTCTTCTGTTAATGAGGTTATATCTATACTTAAATCATTATCTATAATTTTCTCAATAAGCTTACGTTTTTCTTCTTGTAAATCTACAATCTTTTCTTCGATAGTATTCTTAGATATTAATTTTATAACTTCTACAACCTTATCTTGACCAAATCTATGGGCCCTATCTGTGGCTTGATCTTCTACAGCAGGATTCCACCATGGATCAAAATGAATAACTATATCTGCTGAAGTCAAGTTAAGTCCAGTACCACCTGCTTTTAAACTAATAAGAAAAACTTTATTACTCTCATCTTCATTAAAATTATTTACGAGTTCAATTCTTTTTAGAGAAGAGATACTTCCATCTAAATAAGAATATTCTATTTTTTCATTTTCAAGTCTTGCCCTTATATTTTTAAGAACTGAAGTAAATTGAGAGAAAACAAGTATCTTATGACCTTCATCTATACCTTGGATTAACAACTCTATTAATGCATCTATTTTACCGCTATCACCTATATAGTCCTTAATAATTACTGAAGGGTCTAAAGATATTTGTCTAAGCTTTGTTATATAAGATAACACTTCAATTTTAGAGTTTTTAAGGTCATCGTCTTTCACCTTTTTTTCTATTAGTTTTCTTGCATAATCAGCATAAGTTGAATATATTTTTTCTTGTTCTTGAGACATTGGTATTATAAGCTTCTTTTCAATTTTATCAGGAAGTTCTTTAATTACATCCTTTTTATATCGTCTTAGAATAAATGGTTTTATTAGCTTATTTAACTCTTCTAAAACCTCTGGTGATTCATTCAACCTTTTATGGTATCTTACATTAAATCGTTTTTCATCAAAAAGGTACCCAGGCATTACAAAATCAAAAATTGACCATAATTCCATTAATGAGTTTTCTACTGGTGTTCCAGTTAAGGCAAATTTTCTTTTTGAATTTATAGATTTTACTGCAAATGCATTTTGGGAATTAGAATTTTTAATAAATTGAGCTTCATCAATAAAACAATAATCAAAATTTATACTTTTATATTCTTCTAAGTCCCTTTTAACTAAGTTGTATGTTGTAATAATTACATCATACTTATCAATATCCTTAATTAATAATTCTCTTTCTTCTTTATTTCCATTTATTATTCTATATCTAATATTAGGTGCGAATTTATCAAACTCATTTCCCCAATTATATAAAAGAGATGTAGGTGCAATTATTAAAGTTTTTGAAGGAATAGTTGATAAAATAAATGATATAGCCTGCAATGTTTTTCCAAGACCCATTTCATCCCCTAATATGCCTCCAAAACCTAAATCATCTATAGTCTTGAACCAATTGTACCCCTCTACTTGATAAGGCCTTAAATCAGCTTTTAATGACTGTGGTAATTCAAATTTCAACTTTGAAATATCCTTGAACTTGTTTTGTATTTTATTTAGTTCATTTTTCCCTTTTATATAACGCATTTTATTTTCTTTAAGAAAATTATTTATATATAATGATTTATTTTTATTAAATTTAACTACATCACTTTCAAAATTTAAATCTTCAGATAAAATATCAAGCATATTTAAAAAGTTTTTAAGTTCTATATTTTCTAAATCTAAAAATTCGCCATCTTTTAATTTATAAAATTTTAAATTATCCTTTAATGCAAGTATTATGTTTTTCATTTCTTCTAAAGCTATATCTTCAACTTTGAACTTTAATTCAAAGTAATCATATTTATTAGATTTAATTTCACCTATTAAATTTTTATTGCTAATATTTTTTATAATTTTAAAATTCTCAGAATAATATACTTCTCCAATATCTTGAAGCTTATTAATATCATCCTTAAAGAATTTAAATATATAATCATCTCCAACTAAAAAATAAAATTTATCTTTAGAAGAGTCAAACCCTAAGGATCTTAATAAATCTAAAACCTTATCTTCTTTTAATAAATCTCTATATATAATTTTTTCTTTTATATCAGAAAAAATATTGAATTCGTATTTACCATACTTAACTTTTAATGTTAAAACTATATCTTTATTAATTTTATCGAAATAAAACATAAAAATAGGATCATCTTTTACTATTTTATTTTTAATTGATTTATTGATATATACATTTTGTGATAAGGTATATAATTTAGGCAAAAGCTTAGCCAAAACTTTATATTCATCATTCATACTAAAACTTATTTTATCATTATGTTTAAATAAATTAATAAAAGGCTCTATATCATAGCAATACTTAATATTTGGTAAATATATAGTGCTTCCATAAAGTAAAATTCTACCTTCTTTATCAAGGGTTTCTGGTAGTCCTTCATCTATAGATAATATATACTCTTTATTAAAATTTTTAAGTTCAATATTTATATTGGGTTTATCCATAAGAATTTCAGTTTCCACAGGTCTATAAAAGAATCCTTGATCTAAATAAACCCTATTTTCACTAATTATATTAAAAAATTCTAATAATAAATATTCAGGAATAATTAGATTTTTCCCATCAATATATTTATCTTGCCTTTTTGTAAAATTTGAAGATTTCCCTTCAATATCTTTAACTTTATTTAAAAACCCTAATATTCTCTTTTCATTATAATTTAAATTTTGTTCTTTTAAATTAAAAGTAAAGTCTTTACCATATTTTATTGGTACCTTATTATAATAAGATATTAGTAATTGATTTATATCCTTAACTACATAAAGTTTATTAGAGGATAAGCCTTTTAAGCCGATTCTAAATTCACAAGCTATATTATTACGTAAACCTTGTTTATTTATATAAATTTCAATTTTAATATCTTCTTTAGCTTCATTTCCAATAAGTAAATCTAGAATATTATTTGACTTTCCTTTAAATATTTCATTTTTGTTATTTTTGTTATCTAAGATAGCTAATAATCTTTGATTATCTTCTATAGAATCTATAAATTTAAACATTGTAGCATATAAGTGCTTACAACAATAATTATTTTTCCTAATTTCATTTCTTTCAAAATCATCGCAAGTACAAAAAGTTGATAGTACTTCTTTTGTTTTTACATCTATTTCAAGATTAGAATTATACTCATTATAGAAATTGTCGGAAAGAATTTTAGATTTTACAAATAAAATATCTTCATCATATTCGGTTACAAAATTAGATATTAAATCACTATCAATAATCCTTTTTGCTCCTAGTTCATCTTTACCCGTTGTATATTTTTTAAATTTTTCTATTAATATATTTTTAATCATCATCTTCACCTTTAAATTTATTTATCATTTAATTATAACAAAAAGAAGTGGTTCTTGCCACTTCTCATTCTTCTAACCAAATATCTTTTAATTTGTACCCTGTTATTTAAATTAAATAATCCCATTATTCTAAAAGTCCTTTTATTTTTTATAAAGTTCTTTATATATTCTTTAAAATCATAATATTATTTTATTTTTCACCACTTATGAATAATTTAAGCACCATTATTGAAGAATGCTTTAAATCAAAGAAATCATTATAATTATTTATCAATTCTTTTATTTTTTTATCTGGTATCATATTGCTATTTATTGTGGATCTAAAGTTTTCTTTACCTAATATATCACTATGGTTAATAACAGCTTCAATATCTAAGTTTTTAAATTTATGATTTTTTAAAATAGTTGTTAAGATACTACCTATTTCTCTATTTCCTTTAAGATTTCCTTGAAGTCTTGAAATAATGTTGTTTATTTCATTTATAGAATTATTTTTAGGGAAAGTAGTACCCCATAAATCTGAATCCACATCTATAATGAAAACTTTGCCACCAGGTTTTAAAACTCTATAAATCTCACTAATAGCTTTAAAGGGATTATCTAGGTGTTGAAAAACAAACCGTGCAATAACAAAATCATAACTATTATCAGGAAGAGACAATTTATTTACATCATCTTTAATATACGTAACTCTATTACTATGTTTCTTATTTAGGTTATCACTAGCATATTTTAATAACTTCATATCATAATCTAAAGACGTAATTTCTATTTCTTTAAAATTATCAAATAATATTGAAGTATAAAATCCAGGACCAGATCCAATTTCAAGAACATCTCCCTTATCTTTAAATCCTAATAACTTTAACATTCTTATTTCTTTTTCATAACCAAGATATGCTTGTTTTTTAAGTCTTTCAATTTCTTGTTTAAAGCCTATTTCTTTATATATCTTTTTATAATCCATAATTTTTCTCCTAAAATTTATCTGTAATACAGTATATACTTCTAGTATTAATAAGTTCTAATTATGTAGGTATAATAAAAGAGAGAAGCAGAAACCCAATGTCATTTAGTTAACAAAACGACATTGAGAATACGATTCTCTCTTTTATTTAATTTACAGACTTTAAGGATTCAACCATTTGTACATTGAAAGTTTTGTAGCATCTTCTTACATATTGTTATATATATACTATATTCCACTTATATATCTTTAAAGGTATCATGAATTTTGGGTATTATTTTAATGGTTTTGTGCAGCTTTCTCTAATAATTAACTTTACAGGAAGAATAATCTTCTTACTTAATGTTCTACCTTGTTTTATTCTCTCCATAATAGTATCTAAAGCTGTTTTACCCATAAATTCAGTATATACCTTTACAGTAGTTAAAGATGGGGTTAGATATTGAGTTGTTGCAATATCATCAAACCCAATTATACTTATGTCTTGTGGAATTCTATATCCTTCTTCATTAATAGCTTTATAGGCACCTATAGCCATTGGATCACTTGCTATAAAAAATGCAGATGGTATATTTTTAAGTTTTAGTGCTTTTTTCATAAGTTTATATCCATCTTCAGGATTAAAATAACCTTTAAAGATCCATTCTTCTTTTAAATTGTTTATATCAGACATAAATTTTCTGTAAGTAGATTCTCTATAATTTATTAATTCTATGCTATCTTGATTATTATGTGGAATTACTTTAGCTCCAATATATCCAATATTTACGTGACCTAAATCATATAAATATTCTAATGCTTTTATTGAACCATACTTTAAATCTACAACTATAGAATCAAATTCCCATTCCTCAGGAGAAGAATCAATAAAAACTATGTTTTTCGAGATTTCTTTCAATTTTCTTATCTCATTATTTTGGAAGATGCCTATAGCAATAATTCCATCTAATGTTATATAATTTTTTATATCATTAGATAATATAGACTTTAGGTATAATGATTTGAAATCTATATTATCTTTTACACAATATTTTTCAATTGACATTCTTATAGATAGGAAATATGGATCATCTAACTCTTTATCTTCATTATAAGAAGATATTATACCAATTGAATAATTCTTCAATTTCTTTTTTCTTTCTTTTATAGTCATATAATTCATTTCTTCTGCTGTACTTAAAACTCTTATTCTAGTATCTTCTGAAACATTCAATGTTTTATCAAAGTTAAGTATTCTAGATACAGTAGAAATTGAAACTTTAGCCTTTAGTGCTATATCTGTAATTGTAGCCATATTATCACCACCATATAATAAAGATGAGGTTATAACCTCATCTTATTTATTCTATTAATAATTTCAAGTCATTTATATATCTTTTAATAGATTTTATATCATTTAATTTTAAAACTCCACAATCTTCTAAAACCTTTAAAAAGATTTTTCCAATTTCACATTTTATTATTTCATCAACATTATTTTTATATATTTCTGAATAACTTGATTTAATTTCTTCATACCAATCACCATGGATTTTCATAATCTCATCTTCAAATATATTTTGCTTTTCATCTAATAAATATTCTTTTAATAGTTCGATTTCATCTTTTAGCCTTGCGGGTAAAACAGCCAATCCAAGGACTTCAATTAATCCTATATTTTCTTTCTTTATATGGTGAAGTTCTTTGTGAGGATGAAAAATTCCATCTGGATATTCAATTGATGTTCTATTATTTCTTAGAACTAAATCAAGAACATATAATTCATTTTCCCGTCGTGCAATTGGAGTTATTGTATTATGGGGTACTCCATTTGTTTCAGAAAATATATCTGCAGTTTCATCACTGTAATTTTTCCAATGATTTAAAACCTTATCAGCTAATTCACTAAGTTCATTTTTGTTTTTCCCCTTTAGTCTTAATACAGTTAAAGGCCATTTTACAATAGACAATTCTATATCTTCATAACTTTTCAAATTAAATTCACATAAATTTTCTGCATTGTTCATTGGAAATTCATAATGCCCACCTTGATAATGATCATGAGTTAATATAGAACCACCAACTATTGGTAAATCTGCATTTGATCCTAAAAAGTAATGTGGAAATTTTTCAACAAAATCTAATAATCTTTTAAAGGTTTTATTTGTAAGTTTCATTGGTTCATGATTCCCTGAAAAGACTATACAATGTTCATTAAAATATGAATAAGGTGAATATTGCAAATACCACTTTTCATTATATAAATCAAATGGAATTACTCTTAAATTTTGTCTTGCAGGATGATTTATTCTTCCGCTATAACCAACATTTTCTATACAAAGTAAACAATTGGGATATGTTGATTTTGGTAACTTTTTTGCTGCAACTATGGCTTTAGGATCTTTTTCAGGCTTAGATAAATTTATAGTTATATCTAAATCGCCATATTCTGTTGAAGTCTTCCAAACAATATTTTGTGCTATTCTATCTGTTCTAACATAGTCACAATCTTTACTTAATTTATAAAGATATTCTGTAGCAGATTCTTTAACATCTTCATATCTTTCATTGAATTCTCTTATGACTTCTGATGGTCTTGGCATTAAAGCTCCCATTATTTTAGTATCTAAAAGATCTCTATAGACTGGAGAATTTGATTCTAGAAGATTATTTTCATAAGCATAATTTAATAATTTATCTAATATCTCTGTATGACTATTAAAATCCATTTTTTCTAATAGAATCATTTCTTCTTCATCTATTTCTTTATAGTCTTTAATATTTAATATATCTAATATAGTATTTCTTATATATATTTCATCTTCTTTTTCAAATAATTCTTTCTTTAATCCATATATTATTAGGGATTGTATATCTTTAATAATATCCATCATTTCACCTACTTATTAAATCCATTAGGATTTCTTTTATGCCAATTCCAAGCAGAAGATATTATATCTTCCACGTCTGTATATTCTGGAATCCAATTTAAAGTTGACTTAGCCTTTTCAGAAGAGGCTATTAGTCTTGCTGGATCACCAGCTCTCCTTTCACAAATCTTTGCAGGTATTTCATGACTAGTTACTTTTCTTGCTGCATCTATCATTTCTTTAACGGAAAATCCACTTCCATTTCCTAAATTAAATATATTGCTATTATTTCCTTTTCTTAAGTATTCAATTGCAAGAATATGAGCTTTTGCTAAATCTACAACGTGAATATAATCCCTAATGCAAGTACCATCTTCAGTTTCATAGTCTTCTCCAAAGATTGATATAAAATCTCTTTTTCCTAGAGGAACTTGAAGAATTAAAGGAATTAAATGAGTTTCAGGATTATGATCTTCTCCAATATATCCACTTTCATTTGCTCCAGCAACATTAAAGTACCTTAAGGATACATATTTTGTTTTATAGGCAGTATCACACCATTTCATCATCTTTTCCATAGCAAGTTTTGTTTCACCATAAGCATTTGTTGGATCAGTTTTAGTTTCTTCAGTTATAGGCATAGCTTTAGCTTCACCATAGGTAGCTGCTGTAGAAGAGAATACAATTTTATCTACTTTATTATCAACCATAACTTGAAGTAATACTTCTGTTCCATGAACATTATTATTAAAATATTTTAATGGGTTTGTCATACTTTCACCAACTAAAGAATTAGCAGCAAAGTGAATTACCTCTGTTATATTATTTTCTTTAAAAACCTTTTCTAAATTTTCTTTATTTCTTATATCTA